>JANWUU010000238.1 GCA_025057735.1 Burkholderiaceae bacterium | reverse complement strand
GCCGCCGGCCCGAGCGCGATGCGCGCAGCTGCCACCGCACGCGTCCGCAGGTCGACGCCCTGCCCGCGCACGTGGCGCGGCAGCGCCGGCAGGGTCTGCGGCCACCGCACGCGCACTGCCTCGTCCTGTGCCGCCGCCAGCAGCGCGAGCAGGACGCCCTGGCCGCAGCCAAGATCGACCAGGCGCGCGCCGTCCGGAATCAACCGCTGCGCAAGGAGCGCGGCGAAAACCGGATCACCGGCCAGCTTGCCGCGCGCGAAGTGGTAGGCCGTGTGGCCGGCGGCGCGGTAGCGATCGGCCGCGGCTTGCACCAGCACGGCAAAGGCCGCCGCGAACGCCGCGTCCGTCTGCCCTGCCTCCTGCCGCTGCGGGACGATAGCCGCCATCGGTCTTACTGGGGCTTGCGCGCGCGGTACTCGGAGAAGATGCCGCCTTCGACGTGGCGCTCGACGCCGGCGAAACCGGCGCGCTGCAAGCGCTCCAGGACTGTCGCCGGTGGCACGCAGGCCTCGATCGTGTCCCAGTAATAGCGCATCAGCCGCGGTATCTCCGCTGAGTGCCCCGCCAGCGCCGACAGCCACGGCACCACGCGGCCCAAATAAGCGCGCAGAAGAAAATCGGTGAACCGACCCCGCGGGCGCGTAATTTCCAGGATGCACAGCCGCCCGCCCGGCCGCAGTACGCGGTAGTACTCGGCAAAGACGGCGTCGAGGTCGGCTACATGGCGAAGGGCAAAGCCCATCGCGACGAAATCGATACACGCATCCGCCAGCGGCAGCTGCTCGGCGCAGCCGACCACGCGCGGTGACCGTGCCGGTACCGTGCTCGCCGCCAGCATCCCGGCGCTTGGATCGACGCCGATCACGCAGGCGGGGTCGCCGGCCAGCTCGATGGCCGCACGCGCCGTCAGGCCAGTGCCGGTGCCGACGTCCAGCACCCGCATGCCCGGGGCCAGCCCCGCACGCGCCAGCGCCTGGCGCCGGTACCAGGACCCGCTGCCGAGTGCCATCAACCACTCGACGCGGTCGTAGTCGCGCGCCGTGCGATCGAAGATGCGGCGCACCCAGGCGGCGCGCTGCGCCTCGCCCTCGTAGTAGGCCGCCAGCGGCGGATGCGGAGGCAACGGTTCGGGCGCGCGGTTCATCTATGCTCCCAGCGGCGGAACACGAGCGAGGTGTTGACCCCGCCGAAGGCGAAGTTGTTGCTCATCGCATACTCGCAGTCGATCGCGCGCATGCTGCCGACGATGTAATCAAGCGGCGCACACTCCGGATCGAGGTGGTGCAGGTTCAGGGTCGGCGCGAAGCGGCCCGCGCGCATCATCTCGACGGTCAGCCAGGCCTCGATCGCGCCGCAGGCGCCCAGCGTATGGCCAAGATGGCCCTTGAGCGACGAGATCGGCACGTGCGCGCCAAACACCGCCGCCGTCGCGCGCGACTCGGCCACGTCGCCGAGCGCGGTGGCGGTGCCATGCGCGTTGACGTAGCCGATCGCCTGCGGCGGCAGGCCGGCATCGGCCAGTGCCAGTTGCATGACCGCGCTCATCGACTCGATGCGCGGCTGCGTGACGTGCTCGCCGTCGCTGTTGGTGCCGAAGCCAACCACCTCCGCGTAAATGCGCGCGCCGCGCGCGCGCGCCAACGCGAGGTCCTCTAATACCAGCGTCGCCGCCCCTTCGCCGATCACCAGGCCGTCGCGGGCGACGTCAAAGGGCCGCGGCGTGCCGGAGGCTTCTTCGTTGCGGCGACTCGCCTCGCCAACGGTGTCGAAGACAATCGCCTGCGTGGGCGACAGCTCCTCGGCGCCGCCGCAGATCATGATGCGCGCGCGCCCGTAGCGGATCGCCTCGTAGCCGTAGCCGATGCCCTGGCTGCCGGAGGTGCAGGCGCTTGTGGTCGGGATGATGCGGCCGCGCACGCCGAAGAACACGCCGATGTTGATCGCTGCGGTGTGGCTCATCACACGCAAATACTTGGTGGCGTTTACGCCACGCGTGCTGCCGCGCTCCAGCATCAGCGCGAAATCCACCCCATCTGGCAGCGACCCGACCGTTGAGCCGTAGGCCACACCCACTTCGCCGCTACGCAGCAGCGGATCGCCCGCCAGCCCGGCATCAGAGAGCGCCAGTTCAGTGGCGCGCACTGCCAGCAGCGCCACCCGCCCCATCGTGCGCAGCGCCTTGCGCGGGTAATGCGCCGGCACGTCGAAGTCAGCCACCGGCGCACCGAGCCAGCTATTTAACCCTTCAATGCGCTCCCATGCTGGGATGCGCCGCACCCCGCTGCGGTTGCCTTCCAGCGCCGCGCGCACCTCCTCCCAGGACTTGCCAATCGGGCACAGGCCGGCCATGCCGGTGATGACCACGCGCTTCATGCTGGCGTCGCCCATCGGCGCGCAGCGGCCAGCCGCCGCGTGCCGCTGCCCGTCATCCGAACACCCCGCCGTTTACACCGATCACCTGGCGCGTGATGTAGGCCGCGTCAGATGACATCAGGAAGGACACCACCGCCGCCACTTCCTCCGGCTTGCCGGCGCGGCCGGCCGGGACGTGCTTCAGCAGCTCGGCCAGATCAAGCCCGCGCGTCATGTCGGTCTCGATCAGCCCCGGGGCAACGCAGTTCACCGTGATATTGCGGCTCGCCAGTTCTACCGCCAGCGCTTTGGTCGCACCGATGAGGCCGGCCTTGGACGCACTGTAGTTGACCTGCCCGCGATTGCCGATCTGCCCCGCCAGCGAGGCGATCGTCACGATGCGACCCGGCGCGCGCCGCCGCACCATCGGCATCACGAGCGGATGCACGACATTGAAAAAGCCGTCCAGATTGGTGCGCAGGACCGCATCCCAGTCCTCGCCCGACAGCGCCGGAAACACGTTGTCGCGCGTGATTCCCGCATTGCACACCACGCCGTACGGCGCGCCGTGCTGCGCGACCGCGTGCGCGAGCGCCTGCGCGGCCGCGGCGCGGTCGGTGACGTCGAAGGCGAGCACGACGGCGCGCCGGCCAGCCGCGTCGATCTCGCGCACCAGGTCGGCGATCGCCTCGTCGCGGCCGCGATGGTGCAGCCACAGATCGTAGCCATCGCGCGCCAGCCGCCGCGCGATGGCCCGCCCGATGCCGCGATTGGCACCCGTCACCAGCACCGTCTCGCTCACGCCGCCTCCGCCCCCAGCCGCCGCACTGCGGCGGCGATTTTCTCGCGCAAAACAGGCGGCGTCGAATACAGCATCTGCCCCCCGTCGATGCGTACCGGCACCTGCACCGTATGCGCGCGCGTCAGCCGCCGGCCGCCCGCCGCATCGAAGATCTCATAGCCGATCTTCAGTCGCTGCTCGAATTCCAGCAAGGTGGCTTGTACGCGCAGCCGCTGCCGCAGGCGCGCCGGTTGCAGAAAGCGCAGGCGCAGCTCGATCACCGGCCACACGAAGCCGGAGGCGCGCATCTCGCCGTGGCTGTAGCCGATTTTCTCCATCAGTGCATCGCGCGCCAGTTCCAGATACTTCGCATAATGGCCGTGCCAGACGATCTGCACGGCGTCCAGATCATGAAACGGCACCGTCACCTCGACGGTGGCGGCCAGTTTCATCGCGCGCCCCAGAACGGATAGAAGTTGAACCACGCGTACGGCGTGGCGCGGCACTGCCGCTCCAGCCGCTCGGCATAGCGCCTCATCACCGCCGCCAGCGCCTGCTCGCGGCCGGCGCGCGGCAGCCGCACGCGCTCGGCCAGTCGCTCGCACTCGAACGCGTAGCGCCGGCCTTCCTTGACGCAGGACAGCCAGTACACGGGGCAGTCGAGCGCGGCGGCCAGCACCCAGGGGCCGACCGGCAGCGGCGCCGGCACGCCGAGGAACGGCACCGGCAGCGTGCGCCCGGCCACCCCGCTGACCGGCACGCGGTCGGCGGCGATGACGACGAACTCGCCGCCCGCCACCGCGTCGGCGAGTTCGACGGCGCGCGCCATGTCGAGCTCGGTCACCTGCAGCACCCCGGCGGCGCTGTCGGGATTGAGCCGCGCCAACACGCGGTTGAAACGCTGTGCGTGGCGCGTGTGCACGAGGATCTTCAGACGCAGCGCCGGCAGCGTGCGCGCGAAAATGCGCAGCACCTCCAGGTTGCCCAGGTGGGCGACCACGATCAGCCCGCCGCGGCCAGCCTGCACGTCGGCGACGAAGCGGGGGTCGACCGCGACGCGCGCCTGCGCCAGCGACAGCGCGCCGGTCCAGGCCAGCCCCTTGTCGAGCAGCGCATCGGCGAATGCGGCGATGTGGCGCGTGACGTGCGCCAGCCGCGCCAGCGGTCCCGCATCGGGGGCGAGCACGCCAACGCGCGTCAGGTACTCGATCGAGCTTTCCCGCGCCACTCGCCGCGTGAGCGCGAAGTACAGCGCCACCGGCCAGGCCAGCAGCGCATACAGCACGCGACCGCCCAGCCGGTAGACACCGTACAGGAACCACAGGCCGGCGGAGAAGCCGGCCTCGCGCAGCGCGGCCCAGTGCAGGTGGCGCGAGCTCTCAGCAGCGCTCGGCATCGCGGCGCGCGGCCGCTGGCGCGGCCAGCCGCCGCGCCAGCAGCCTGGGCAGACGCACGAGGAAACCGGCGGCCAGCCGCACGTGCAGCGCGGTCATGCGCAGGTTGTCGCGCAGCATGTCGAAATGCGAGACGCCGTCGGCCGGATACGTGACCGGCGTACGCAGATTCACCACCGGCACGCCGGCCCACGCCAGCCGCACGATGATGTCGGTGTCGAACTGCATGCGGTGGCCGATGCCGACCGCGTCGTCGAGCGCCAGCGCCGGCGCCAGCGGATAGAGGCGAAAGCCGCACATCGCATCGCCAATGTCGCCCGACAGCGTATACAGGCGCGCCAGCCCGTTGGTGATCGCGCGCCCGTACAGACGCACCTTCGGCACCGTCTCGTCGTAGACCGGCACGCCGTTGATGACGGCCTGCGGCTGCGCGCGCGCGGCGGCGACGAACTTCGGGATCTCGCGCGCGTCGTGCTGGCAGTCGGCATCGATCTGCACCGCATGCGTGAAGCCGGCCGCCTGCGCGGCGCGGAACCCGGCGAGCACCGCCGCCCCCTTGCCCTGGTTGCGCGGCAGGCGCAGCAGACGCACCCAGTCGCGGTGCTGCTCGGCCAGGCGGTCGAGCGCCGCCGCGCAGGCCGGCCCGCTGCCGTCGTCGACCAGAAAGCAGGTCAGGCCGCTTTCGCGTACCCGCCCCAGAAGCAGCGGCAGCGCGCGCTCGTGGTCGAAGACCGGAACGACCACGCAGGGACGGAACGCGACGGCATTCATCGGGCGGGCCACGGGCGCGGCGGAGGCCCGGCTATTTTTCCAGCGCGGAGAGCGCCTCGAGCGCCTCGCCGATCGTGCGCACGCCCTTGAAGCTGCGCACGTCCACCTTGCGCCCGAAGGTCTGGTTGAACTGGAGCACGATGTCGGCGGCGTCGATCGAGTCCAGGTCCAGATCGGCGTAGAGGTCGGCCTCGCGGTGGATGCGCTCCCGCGGCACGCCAAAGTAGGCGTGCAGAAATTCGGCCAGCCACTGCTCGGCCTGCTCGCGCGTCAGCGGGTCGCGCTGCATCGGATCCGTCGCCGGCGCCACCGTCACGCTGCCGTCCGCAGGCCATCCGCTCCCCGCTGGGCGGCCACGAAGCACGCCAGCGCCCGGATGCTGGCGAAGTGGCGGCGGTTGTCCTCCGAATCGGCGGTGAGCTTGACGCCGTAGCGCTTGGCGAGCGCCACCCCGATTTCCAGCGCGTCGATCGAATCCAGGCCGAGGCCATCGCCGAACAGCGGCGCCTCCGGATCGATCTCCTCCGGCCGGACGTCCTCCAGCCCGGTGCAGGAGACGATCAGTTCGGCGATCTCCCGTTCAAGCGGCTCCATGATCGGCCATCTCCGTGTCGTAAAGCTGCTGCAATCTGGCGTGGATGTCGCGCGC
>JANWUU010000234.1 GCA_025057735.1 Burkholderiaceae bacterium | reverse complement strand
GCGCGGGCGCGAGCTCCGCGGCCGTCAGACCGAGCTGCGGCAGGAAGAAGTGCGGGTCATAGCCGAATCCGTTGCGGCCGCGCGGGGTCTCCACGATCGAGCCGTGCCAGCGCGCCTCGGCGATCAACGGCTCGGGATCGTCGACATGCGCCAGCGCGACCAGCACGCACACATAATGCGCACGCCGGTCGGCGTGCGGCGCGAGCCGGCGCACCAACTCGGTGTTGTTGTCGGCATCGCTCGCGCCCTCGCCGGCGAACCGGGCCGAACGCACACCGGGCGCGCCGCCGAGGGCGACACAGCACAATCCCGAATCGTCGGCCAGCGCCGGCAGACCGCTGGCGCGCGCCGCATGCCGCGCCTTGGCGAGCGCGTTCTCGACGAAGGTCGGATGCGGCTCGTCGGCGCCGGCGATACCCAGGGTGGACTGCGCGACGACCTCGATGCCGGCCGGCGCGAGCAGCGCGCGCAGCTCGCGCAGCTTGCCTTCGTTGCCGGAGGCGAGGACCAGCCGCCGCTCGGGCACGGCGCCGCGTCAGGCCGCGAGCGCCGCGCGCTGCGCAGCGATCAGCCGTTCGATGCCGCGCCGTGCCAGCAGCAGCATCCGCTCCATCTCGGCCAGCGTGAACGGCCGCCCCTCGGCGGTACCCTGCACTTCGACGAGGTGGCCGCTGCCGGTCATGACGACGTTCATGTCGGTGTCGCAGCCCGAATCCTCGGCGTAGTCCAAATCGAGCAGCGCCTCGCCCGCGCGCAGGCCGACCGAGACAGCCGCCACGAAATCGCGCACGGGCAGCGTATCGATGGCCCCGCGCGAGCGCAGCCAGGTCAGCGCATCGTGCACGGCGACGAAGGCGCCGGTAATGGCGGCGGTGCGCGTGCCGCCATCGGCCTGCAGCACATCGCAGTCGACGACGATGCTGCGCTCGCCCAACGCCGCCAGATCGACCACCGCCCGCAGGCTGCGGCCGATCAGCCGCTGGATCTCCTGCGTGCGGCCACCCTGGCGGCCGCGCGCCGCCTCGCGTTCGGTGCGGGTGGCGGTGGCGCGCGGCAGCATGCCGTATTCGGCCGTCACCCAGCCCTGGCCGCTGCCCTTGCGGAACGGCGGCACCGTGTCGTCGACGGAGGCCGTGCACAGCACGCGCGTATCGCCGAATTCCACCAACACCGATCCCTCGGCGTGGCGCGTGTAGCCGCGTGTCAGGCGCACGGGGCGCATTTCGTCGGCGCGGCGGTTGCCGGCACGGGCAAGGCTCATGGCCGGCGGCCCTCCTATTTTTTGGACTCGATCAGCTTGGCCGAGCGCTGGATCGCGCGCTGGATCTCGGCCACCGCCTCGTCGATCTTGTCCTCGGTGAGCTCTTCGTCGGCGCCGACATCGGCATGACGCGGGAACTGCACCGTGGAGGCGACCGCGCCATCGGGCATCACCAGCGTGGACACCGGCGCTTCGGTCGGCGGCACCATGTCCACCGATTCGGTGCCGGCCCAGGTCATCGCCACCGCCGTGCAGTTGTCGGCCTCCGGGCCGGCGTTCGCCAGCGCCAGCTCCATGAGCTCCGGCACCGCGCGCATGACCGTCTTGCCGATGAAGGCCTCGGCGATTTGGCGATCGCTGAGCGACCCCCACAGGCCGTCGGTGCACAGCAGCAGCGTGTCGCCGTTCCTCAGCGGCACCGGCCGGCCGACCTCGACCGTCGGCGCGATGTAGGCGCCCACGCAGTTGAAGATGCGGTTGCGTTCCGGATGGTCCTTGGCGTCCTCGGGCCGGATCAGGCCGGAGGACACCAGGTGATGGACGCGCGAATGATCGATCGTGCGCTCGACGATGCGCGTGCCGCGGATCAGGTACAGGCGCGAATCGCCGGCATGCGCCCAGGTGGCCATGCCCTGTTGCACCACGCAGGCGACGATCGTCGTGCGTGGCGCCTCCGGCAGGCTGTGCTCGGCGCGGTAGCGGTGCAGCTCGCGGTGTGCCGCCAGCACGGCATCCTCCAGGAAGCGCGCCGGATCCGGCAGCACCGGCTTGGCGTCGCGCTGGTAGATGGCCGCCATCGTCTGCAGCGTGAGCTGCGCCGCCACCTCGCCGCGCGCGTGCCCGCCCATCCCGTCGGCGACCAGCAACAGCAGCGAGTCGCGCGTGTACAGGTAGCCCATGCGGTCCTGGTTGACCCGCCGGCCGCCCTTCTTGCTCTCCTGATAGATCGAGAAGCGCACGCGGATCCCCGGGCCTAGAACCAGGTGATGTTGTGCTCGCGCATGAAGCGGCTGACCCGTTCCTTGGCGTGCCGCAGGCGCGCGCCGGCGCGCTCGGCGAAGGAGAACTCCGGCTTCTCCGGCACGTTGTGCACCAGCTCTTTCTGCACGGCGTAGATCGTCTGCGGGCGTTCCAGCGAATTCAGCCGCAGGCAACGCTCGACCATCGAGATCAGTTGCGACGAGTACAGCCCGCGGAAGGAACGCAGCGCCTGCGGCATCTTGTCGTCCTTGAGGCGCTGGTCGGATTCCTGCGGCGGCATGCCCGACATGCAGGCGTAGATGCAGGCGCCGATCGAGTAGACGTCGGTCCAGGGGCCGAGCTCGGCGTCCCGCTTGTACAGCTCCGGCGCGGCGAAGCCCGGCGTGTACATCGGGTAGGTCTTGCTGATGTCGCGCTGCAGGGTCTGCCGGGCAGCGCCGAAGTCGAGCAGGATCGGCGTGCCGTCCATGCGCAGGTAGATGTTGGCCGGCTTGACGTCCAGATGCAGCAGCCGGTTCGAATGCACCTCGCGCAGACCGTTCATCACCTGCGTGAACACGCGGCGGATGAAGCGCTCGGACAGCACGTCCTTGTGGTCCTTGCTCCGGTTGCGCAGGATGTGCTCCTGCAGCGAACGCCCGGACTCGTACTGCATCACCATGTACACCGTGTCGTTGGCACGAAAAAAATTGAGCACGCGCACGATGTTCGGGTGATAAATCGAGGCGAGCGCGCGGCCCTCCTCGAAGAAGCACTTCAGGCCGATGCGGTAGGTGTTCAGGTTCTCCGGCGCCACGTAGGGCGAGAATTCGCCCGCCTTGCGCTGCGCCAACGCCGCCGGCATGTACTCCTTGATCGCCACCGACTGCCCCTGCGGGTCGGTGGCCAGGTACACGATCGAAAAACCCCCGCTGGATATCTTCTTTACAATTCGGTACCCGCCGACTTCGATGCCCTCGGGAAGCGCGGCGTTGTTCTGCGCAGCCATGAGTCGTCGATTCGCGGTCGGTTAAGGCAGGTGCGGTGATCCGATCGGGTGCGGCGCGAGGCCGACGCGATTCTAGCCAAAAGACCCTGCGCGGCCCCTTCGTCAAAGCCACGATAAGCGCACGTTTTCGCGCCGGATGCCACCCGTTTCCAGCATGACCGGCTTCGCCGCCGCCGCGCGTCCGACCGCGCTCGGACCGCTGACGGTCGAGCTGCGCGCGGTCAATGCCCGTTTCCTCGACCTCAGCCTGCGCATCGCCGACGAGTTGCGCGCGTTGGAGCCGGTCGTGCGCGAGCGCATCGCGGCGGCGCTCACGCGCGGTAAGATCGACTGCCGCATCGGATTGCAGCGCGACCCGCAGGCGGGCGCCGCGACGCGCCTCAACGAGGCGGCGCTTGCCACCGTCGCGCGCCTGGCGGCGCAGGTGCGGCGCCTGGTGCCGGAGGCGGCGCCGCTGACGGTGGGCGAAGTCCTCGCCTTCGAGGGCGTGCTGTCACCCCCGCTCGCCGACGCCGAGCAGTTGCAGGCGGCTACGGCCGCGGCCCTCGACGAGGCGTTGGCCGCGCTGCAGGCAGCGCGCGCACGCGAGGGCGCGGCGCTTGCCGCCGCGCTGCGCGGCCAATGCGATGCGATCGACGCCATCGTGGCCCAACTGCGCAGCCGGGTACCCGATCTCATGCTGGCACTGGAACGCAAGCTCGCCGAGCGGCTGGAGAAGGCGCTGCTGCCGGCGCTCGCCGGCGGGACCGTCACCCGCGAGGAGATCGCCGACCGCATCCGTCAGGAAGTGACGCTGTACGGGCTGCGCGCCGACGTCGAGGAGGAACTGCAACGCCTGGCCACGCACGTCGCCGAGGTGCGCCGCACGCTCGAGGCCGGCGGTCCGGTGGGACGCCGCCTGGACTTCCTGATGCAGGAACTGAACCGCGAGGCCAACACGCTCGGCTCGAAGGCGACCGCCATCGAGATGACGCAGGCGGCCATCGAGCTGAAGCTCGCCATCGAGCAGATGCGCGAGCAGATCCAGAACCTGGAGTGAGCGATGGGCAGCGAACGCTTCGTCGGCAATGTCTTCCTGGTGGTCGCGCCCTCGGGCGCCGGCAAGTCCACCCTGGTCAATGCCCTGCTGGCGCGCGACCCCGCCATCGCGCTGTCAATTTCGTATACCACCCGGCCGCCGCGTCCAGGTGAGGTCGATGGCCGCGAGTACCACTTCGTCTCGGTGGCCGAATTCGAGGCGCGCCGCGCGCGCGGCGAGTTCCTCGAGAGCGCCGAGGTGCACGGGAATTTCTACGCCACCTCGCGGCCGTGGATCGAGGAACGCCTGCGCGAGGGGCGGGACGTGCTGCTGGAGATCGACTGGCAGGGCGCGCGGCAGGTCAAGCAGGTGTTCCGCGATGCGATCGGCATTTTCATCCTGCCGCCGTCGATCGAGGCGCTCGAACAGCGCCTGCACAAGCGCGGGCAGGATGCGCCGGCGGTGATCGCGCGCCGGCTGCTGGCCGCCGGCAGCGAGATCGCGCACGCGCCGGAGTTCGACTACATCGTCATCAACGAGGACTTCGAGCGCGCGCTCGCCGACCTGGCTGCCATCGTCACCGCCGCC
Organism: Burkholderiaceae bacterium; assembly: GCA_025057735.1. Next base: position 2,559 of record JANWUU010000234.1, on the reverse strand, counting down.
CGGCTGCGCTACGCCAGCCAGGCGGCGCGCCACCACGCCCTGTTCGTCCAGCTCGGCATTCCGGGCTGAGCCTCGCGATACAATCCACGCAAGGTGCGACTTCCGGAGCCATCCATGGCGCGCATCACCGTCGAAGACTGTCTGCAGCACATTCCGAACCGCTTCCAGCTGGCGCTGGCCGCCGCTTACCGCGCCCGCCAGCTCGCCCAGGGCCACACGCCGAAGATCGAAACGAAGGACAAGCCGGCGGTGGCGGCGCTGCGCGAGATCGCCGCGCAGAAGGTCGGCATCGAGATGCTGCGCAAGGTGCCCACCTGACGCATCGCGGGCACTGACATGGCGGAACGGCCGGGCTAGCGTGGCGCTCTGAAGGCTGTTTCGCATGGCGACGTCCAACCCGGCCCCCTCCGATCTCGCCCCCGGCTACTCGCCGGGCGGGCTGGCGCGGCGTGCCGCCGAGGCCCTGCGGCGCGCCGGCAAGGCGGTTTGGCGCGGCGACGGTACCCCCGGACCGGCACCCACCCCCGCGGTGGTCAGCTTCGCGGCGCTCACCGACCGCCTGAAGCGCTACCTCAGCCACGCGGACATCCAGCGCATCAAGGAGGCGTACCGCTTCTCCGATGCGGCGCACCTGGGCCAGTTCCGCAAGAGCGGCGAGCCCTACATCACGCACCCGATCGCGGTGGCCGAAACGCTGGCGGAATGGAAGCTCGACGCCGCCGCCATCCAGGCCGCCCTGCTGCACGACGTGCTGGAGGATTCCGGCATCGCCAAGCAGGAACTGGCGGCCAAATTCGGCCCCGTCGTCGCGGAGCTGGTCGACGGCGTATCCAAGCTCGACCGCCTGCGCTTCGACTCCACCGAGCAGCAACAGGCCGAAAGCTTCCGCAAGATGCTGCTGGCGATGGCGCGCGACGTGCGCGTGATCCTGATCAAGCTCGCCGACCGCCTGCACAACGTACGCACCCTCGATGCGATGGAGCCCGAGAAGCGCCGCCGCATCGCCCGCGAGACGCTCGAGATCTACGCGCCGATCGCGCACCGCCTGGGACTGAACGCGCTGTATCGCGAACTGCAGGAGCAGAGCTTCGCCCGCCTGCATCCGCTGCGCTACCGCACGCTGCAAAAGGCGGTGCTCGCCGCGCGCGGCAACCGGCGCGAGGTGCTCGGCAAGATCTTCGAGACCGTGCGCAAGGGGCTGGCCAACGCCAAGATCAAGGCCGAGATCCAGGGGCGCGAGAAGACCATCTACGGCATCTACCGCAAGATGGTGGAAAAGCACCTGTCCTTCTCGGAGGTGCTCGACATCTACGGGCTGCGCATCGTGGTGCCGACGCGCGCCGACTGCTACCTGGCACTCGGCGTGCTGCATTCGCTGTTCAAGCCGGTGCCGGGGCGCTTCAAGGACTACATCGCCATTCCGAAGGTCAACGGTTACCAGTCGCTGCACACGACGGTGATCGGTCCCTACGGCACCCCGGTGGAGTTCCAGATCCGCACGCAGGAGATGCATCACGTGGCCGAATCGGGGGTCGCGGCGCACTGGCTGTACAAGGAAGACGACACGTCGCTGTCAGAGTTGCAGTCGCGGACCCACCAGTGGCTGCAGTCGCTGCTCGAGATCCAGAACCAGAGCGGCGATTCGGCCGAGCTGATGGAGAACATCAAGGTCGATCTGTTCCCGGACAAGGTCTATGTCTTCACCCCGAAGGGCAAGATCGTCTCGCTGCCCCGCGCCGCCACCGCGGTCGATTTCGCCTACAGCATCCACACCGACGTCGGCAACCGCTGCGTGGCCGCCCGGATCAACGGCGAGGTGCAGCCGCTGCGCACCGAGCTGCGCAACGGCGACGTGGTCGAGATCGTGACCGGTCCGGTGGCGCGGCCCAACCCGAGCTGGCTGTCGTTCGTCCGCACCGGCCGTGCGCGGGCGGAGATCCGGCACTTTCTGCGCCGCATGAAGCGCGAGGAATCGATCGCGCTCGGCGAAAGCCTGCTGGCGCAGGCGGCGCGTCAGCTCGGCGTGACGCTGGCCGACGTGCCGGCCGCGCGCTGGGAGGCGCTGGTGCGCGAAGCGCAGGCCAAAGACCGCGAGGAAATCCTCGCCGACATCGGGCTAGGCCGCCGCCTGGCCGCGGTGGTGGCCCGTCAGCTCGCGCTCGGCGCGCTGCCGGCCGACGGCAGCGCCGCGGCCGGGCGTGCCGCCGCCCCGGTCGTGATCCGGGGCACCGAGGGCATGGCGCTGCAGATGGCGAACTGCTGCACGCCGATTCCCGGCGACGACATCGTCGGCCACATGCGCAAGGACCAGGGTCTGGCCGTGCATCAGACCGAATGCCCGTATGCGCGCCGCGCCCGCCGGGCCGACCCGGAGCGCTGGGTCGACCTGCAGTGGGCCGAGGAGATCGCCGGCACCTATGCGGTCAACGTCGACGTGGCGGCCGCCAACGAACGCGGTGTGCTGGGGCGTATCGCGGTGGCGCTGGCCGAGGCCGATTCCAACATCCTGAGCGTGCACCTGGAGGACGACAACGCCGAGCAGGCGTTGATCCACTTCAA
>JANWUU010000215.1 GCA_025057735.1 Burkholderiaceae bacterium | reverse complement strand
GCGCGCGGCGAGGCGCCGCGCCAGTTCTGCGCAGAAGCGCGCGCAGTCGGCGACCGCCTCGGTGGCCGTCCACACACCGCCGGCAAAGCGGTCAGCATAAGAGCCCAGCACGGGGGCGCGGGCCAAGCATTGCTCGCGCGTCAGAAGCTGCTGTTCGCAGCCGAGCGCGGCCTGCAACTGTACCTGCCGGCGCGCGGCCTCGAGCGTGCCCTCGTCCGGGTACAAGACCAGCTTGCCGTTTTGCACGTACTCGCAGTCGATGCCTTCGATTAGCCGCGGCATCAGGTCGCGGGACAGGAAAGACAGCCGCAGCAGCGCGGCGGTGGTACTGCGCGCGCGGGCGGCGGTGCAGGCGGCCAAAAAGCGCAGACCCCAGCGCCATTGCGCGGCGTCCCATCGGGGGCGCCAGGCGAGCGGCGAGTCCGTATCGGTGAGCAGCCGCGGCAGCTTCGCGAGCACGGATGGTTCCGCCAGCGGCGCCACGTACGCGTACGAAAGCTGCGCGCCGTTGCCGCCGCTCGCTCCCTGCGCGACGGTGGGGCCGCGCTCCAGAACGGTGACCTCGATCCCTTCCTCGGCCAGGTAATGGGCGGTGGTCAGACCGATGACGCCGGCGCCGACGACGAGCGCGCGCATGCCGGCATCAGGCGGATGCCGATGCGCGCAGCACACGCGCGCGCGCGTAGCAGCGCGCGCGCAGCGCCTCGCAGGCGGCGGCGTACTCGCGCGCCAGGCGCTCGACCACCTCGGCGGCACCGACCACGCGCTCGATGGCGCCGATGCCCTGGCCGCTGCCCCAGATATCGCGCCAGGCCTTGACGCGGCCGCTGCCGAAATTCATCTGCGACGGATCGCCGCTCGGCAGGTTGTCGGGGTCGAGGCCGGCGGCGCGGATCGAGGCCTTCAGGTAGTTGCCATGAATGCCGGTAAAAAGGTTCGTGTACACGATGTCGTCGGCACGCCCGGCGACGATCGCCTCCTTGTAGGCCGGGACGGCGTTCGCCTCGTGGGTGGCGATGAAGGCGCTGCCGATGTAGGCCAGATCTGCCCCCATCGCCTGCGCGGCCAGCACCGCCTGTCCGGTGGCGATTGCGCCTGACAGGGCCAGCGGCCCGTCGAACCACTGGCGGATCTCCTGGATCAGTGCAAACGGGCTTTGCCGGCCCGCATGACCGCCGGCGCCCGCAGCCACTGCAATCAGCCCGTCGGCGCCCTTGTCGATCGCCTTGTGCGCAAAGCTGTCGTTGATCACATCGTGCAGCACGACGCCGCCGTAGGAGTGCACCGCTGCGTTGACCTCGGGCCGCGCGCCGAGCGAGGTGATAACCATGGGCACCTTGTATTTCACGCACAGCGCGAGGTCGTGCTCGAGACGGTCGTTGCTCTTGTGCACGATCTGGTTGACCGCAAACGGTGCGGCGGGTGCATCCGGATGGGCGCGGTCCCAGGCCGCAAGCTCCTCGGTGATGCGCGCCAGCCAGTCGTCCAGCAGCGACGCGGGACGCGCGTTCAAGGTCGGGAACGAGCCGACGATGCCGGCCTTGCACTGGGCCAGCACCAGGTCCGGATTGGAGATGATGAACAGCGGCGCGCCCACCACGGGCAGCCGCAGACGGTCAAAGATGGCAGGCAGTTGTTTCATGGTCCGCATTGTTGCAGACGCCGGCGCCGCCCACGTCTGCCGCACGCAACGGCGGCGCGCTGCCGCGGCTTGGGCTGTCAAACTCGCGGGCCGGAGGTGTGCGTTGATCGTCGGCGTCCTGTTCGCACTGGCTGCGGGCCTGCTGTGGGGCATCGTCTTCATCGGCCCGCTGCTGCTGCCCGACTACCCGCCGGCGTTGCTGTCCTTCGGCCGCTATCTGGCGTTCGGTCTCATTGCCCTGCCGCTGGCGTTGGCGGACCGCGCGGCGCTCGCGCAGCTTTCGCGCGCCGACTGGCGCGAGGCGTTCAAGCTCGCGCT
>JANWUU010000392.1 GCA_025057735.1 Burkholderiaceae bacterium | reverse complement strand
CGCGAATTCGACGACGCGTTCACCGCGCCGGTGCACGGCTTCCGCGACGCCGACGATTACTGGCGGCGCGCCTCCGGCAAGCCGTGGCTGCGCACGGTCCGGGTGCCGCTGCTGGTGCTCAACGCCCGCAACGATCCGTTCGTGCCGGCTGAGAGTCTCCCGACCGAGCGCGAGGTGTCGCGCGACGTGCATCTGGAACAGCCCGCCACCGGCGGCCACGTCGGATTCGCGCGCGGCGCGCCGCCGGGCGATCTCGGTTTCCTGCCGCAGCGCATTCTCGAGTTCTTCGGGCGGGGTGCCTGAGGGCGGCCGCCGCGGCGCGTCAGCGGCGCCCTGCCTTGCCGCGCGCTTCGCCGGCAGGGATAGACGCCTCGCGGCGCAGCCACTGCAAAAAGCGCGCAACCTTACTCCACTTGGCGTGCGGCGCCGGCAGCACGACATGGTGCGCGTGTACGCGCATGCCTTTGCGGTCGGCAAACACCGGCAGCAGTGCGCCCTGGGCGAGGTGGCGCTCGGCCAGGCGCGCGCTTTCCAGCGCGATGCCCATGCCTTGCACGGCCGCTTCGATCACCATGTACGCACGATCAAAGCGCAGCGGATAGGTGGCAGGGCTGACCGGCACGCCCTGGGCGGCGAACCAGCGCGGCCACTGCAGCACGTTGATGTCGGAGAAGATCAACGGGTAGGCGAGCAGATCGGCCGGCTGCCGGATCGACGTGCCGCGCAGGAACGCGGGGCTGGCAAGCGGGAGCATCTCTTCCTCGAAGATCGTCTCCACGTGCAGGTCGCCCCAGCGGGCGTTGCCGTAGCGGATGTCCAGGTCGACTTCGCCTCGCGAAAAATCGGAGTGCGTGTGCGCGGCGGAAAGCTGGATGCGCAGGTCCGGGTGTTCCTTCAGGAACGCCGGCAGGCGCGGCATCAGCCACAGGGTGGCGAAGCTCGGCGAGACGTGGATACGCAGCACCTCCGCGCCTTCGTCGCTGCGCGCCTGCATGGCCGCGCTGGCGATCAGCGCGAGCGCGCCCGCCAGGTCGGCGCGGAAACGCTCGCCCACCGGCGTCAGCACCAGGCCGCGCGCGGTGCGGTCGAACAGGCGGCGGCCCACGAACCCCTCCAGGTTGGCGATCTGGTGGCTGACCGCGGAGGCGGTGACGTGCAGTTCGTCGGCGGCTCGGTTCACGCTGCCGGTGCGGGCGACGGCCTCGAATGCCAGGATGGCTTTCAGCGGCGGCAGATGCATCGGGCTTCGAAAAATTTCAACGCAGCATGAACGTCGCTAGCTTGCTGGCGTCGGCGGTGGAACGCAACATGCGCGCCGCCAGGAGGCGGAGCGGAGGACGGGATGTTGCTGAAGGACAGGGTGGCGGTCATCACCGGCGCGGCGTCGCCGCGCGGCATCGGCAAGGCGACGGCGCGCCTTTTCGCCGAACACGGGGCACGCGTCGCGATCCTCGACCTGCAGGCCGAGGCTGCGGCGCAGGCGGCGCGTGACATCGGGCCGGACCATCTCGGGCTCGCCTGCGACGTGACCGTCAAGGGCGACTGCGAGCGCGCGGTGGCGGAGGTGCTGGCCCGCTGCGGCCGCATCGACGTGCTGGTCAACAACGCCGGCATCACGCAGCCGCTGAAACTGATGGACATCCAGCCGCAGCACTACGACGCGGTGCTGGACGTCTCGCTGCGCGGCACGCTGTACATGAGCCAGGCCGTGATCCCGCACATGCGCGCGCGCAAGAGCGGGTCGATCGTCTGCATGTCGTCCGTGTCGGCGCAGCGCGGCGGGGGTATTTTCGGCGGACCCCATTATTCGGCGGCGAAGGCCGGCGTGCTGGGCCTCGCCAAGGCGATGGCGCGCGAGCTGGGGCCGGACAACGTGCGCGTCAATTCGATCACCCCGGGCCTCATTGAGACCGACATCACCGGGGGCCGGCTCACCGAGGCGATGAAGGCGGAGATCCTCAAGGGCATCCCGCTGGCGCGCCTGGGGGAAGCGATCGACGTCGCCAACTGCTGCCTGTTCCTCGCGAGCGACTTGTCGGCCTATCTGACCGGCGTCACGCTCGACGTCAACGGCGGCATGCTGATCCACTGAGGGCGGCGGCGATGGACGACCGGCTGGCGGCCCTGGCCGCACGCGCCTACCGCATCCGCCGCTATGCGCTGCGCATGGGCGAAGTGCAGGGGCAGGGCTACATCGGCCAGGCGCTCGGTATGGCAGACATCCTGGCGGTGGCCTATGGGCATGCGCTGCGCTACCGCGCCGACGATCCGCAGTGGGAGGGGCGCGACCGCTTTTTGCTCTCGCACGGGCACTACGCGATCGCGCTGTATGCCGCGCTGATCGAGGCCGGCATCCTGCCCGAGGAGGAATTGGAGACCTACGGCTGTGACGACAGCCGCCTGCCGATGTCCGGCATGGCGACCTACACGCCGGGAATGGAAATGTCCGGCGGTTCGCTCGGGCAGGGGCTGCCGATCGCGGTCGGCATGGCGCTCGCGCTGCGGCAGAAGGGCAATCCGGCCTTCGTCTACAACTGCATGTCCGACGGCGAGTTGGACGAGGGTTCGACCTGGGAGGCGGCGCTTGCCGCCAGCCATTTCCGGCTCGCCAACCTGATCGCGCTGGTGGATGTCAACAACCAGCAGGCCGACGGTCCCTCGTCGCAGGTGCTGGGCTTCGAGCCGCTGGCGGACAAATGGTCCGCCTTCGGGTGGCACGTGCAGCGCGCCGACGGCAACGATCTGACCGCCGTGGTCGCCGCGTTCGACCGCGCGCGCCATTTGGCCGCACCGCAGCCGCGCGTGATCCTGTTCGACACCAAGATGGGTCGCGGCGTGCCGTTTCTCGAGCAGCGCGAGAAAAATCACTTCATGCGCGTCGAGCCGCACGAGTGGCGGCACGCGATCGAGCTGCTGGATGCCGCGCATGCGGCAAGGGGTTGAGCGATGAGCGGCACTGTCACGACCAAGCCGCGCCTGACCACCTCGGCGATGATCGCCTCGATCGCGGCCGAGGGCCAGCGTACGCGGCCGGCGCCGTTCGGCAAGGCGCTGGTGGAACTGGCCGAACGCGATCCCGCCATCGTCGGCCTGAGCGCCGATCTGGCCAAGTACACCGACATGCACGTCTTCGCGCAGGCGTTCCCCGAGCGCTTCTTTCAGATGGGCATGGCCGAGCAACTGCTGATGGGGGCCGCCGGCGGCTTCGCCAAGGAAGGCTTCGTGCCGTTCGCCACCACGTACGCCGTGTTCGCCGCGCGCCGTGCCTACGACTTCATCCATCAGGTGATCGCCGAGGAAAACCTGAATGTGAAGATCGCCTGCGCGCTGCCCGGTCTGACCACCGGTTACGGCCCGAGTCACCAGGCGACCGAGGATCTGGCGATTTTCCGCGGCATGCCGAACCTGACCATCGTCGATCCGTGCGACGCGCTCGACATCGAGCAGGCGGTGCCCGCCATCGCCGCCCACCAGGGGCCGGTGTACATGCGCCTGCTGCGCGGGCAGGTACCGCTGGTGCTCGATGCGTACGACTACCGTTTCGAGCTTGGCCGCGCCAAGTTGTTGCGCGACGGCGGCGACGCGCTGGTCATCGCCAGCGGCATCCTGACGATGCGCGCGCTGGAGGCCGCCGCCGCCCTGCAGGCCGACAACGTCGGCGTGGCGGTGCTGCACGTGCCGACGATCAAGCCGCTGGACGAGGAGACGATCGTGCGCGAGGCGGCGCGCGGCGGGCGGCTGGTGATCGTGGCCGAGAACCACTCGATCGTGGGCGGACTGGGCGAGGCCATCGCCGGCGTGCTGCTGCGTGCCGGCGTGGCGCCGCCGTTCCGGCAGATCGCGCTGCCCGATGCGTTTCTCGATGCCGGCGCGTTGCCCACGCTGCACGAGAAATACGGCATCTCGACGGCCGCCATCGTGCGCTCGATCAGGAGCTGGCTTTGAAACCCGCCCTGGGCGCGGTGCCCACCGCGACCCGGGGGCGGACTATTGCAACCAAGGAGACAGCGAGATGAAACTGCAAACCCTCTCGATCGCGGCCGCACTGACGCTGGCGGCGGCCACGGCTACCGCGCAGACGAAACTCACGCTCGGTCATGGCGCGGCGATCGGCAACCCGCGCCACGAGGCGGCGGTCGCGTTCGCCAACGCCGTCAAGCAGAAGAGCGGCGGGAAGCTGGAAGTGCAGGTGGCGCCGGCGGCGCAGCTCGGCGACGATGCGGCCATGATCACCGCACTGCGCAGCGGCACCCTGGATATGTCCGTCAACAGCCAGGGTGCGACCTCGGCCGTGGTGCCCGAGTACGCGGCCTTCGGCATGCCGTTCCTGTTCTCCACGCCGGCACAGGCGTTCAGGCTGCTCGACGGTCCGCTCGGCAAGGAACTGGCGGAGAAATCGGCGCAGAAGGGCCTGATCGTGCTCGGCTACTGGGATAACGGTATCCGGCACCTGTCGAACAGCAAGAAGCCGGTGCTGTCGCCGGCGGATCTCAAGGGCCTGAAGATCCGTACGCCGCCCGATCCGGTGACGATCGACATCATGGGCGCGCTCGGCGCGGAGACGCAGCAGATCAAGTTCTCCGAGCTGTACGTGGCCCTGCAGCAGGGTGTGGTCGACGGCCAGGAGAATCCGCTTGCCAACATCGACGCCTCCAAGCTGTACGAGGTGCAGAAGTTCATCTCGCTCACCGGGCACAAGTTCGAGATGAATCCGTTCCTGATGAGCAAGCGCACCTGGGATCGCCTGTCCGAGGCGGAACGCAAAATCATCCAGGAGGCGGCGGCCGAGGCCACCGCGTTGCAGCGCCGCTTGATGCAGGAGGCCGATGCCCGCCTCGTCGGCGAACTCAAAGGCAAGGGCGTACGCATCGACAGCGTCGATCAGGGCCAGTTCCAGAAAGCCACGCAGTCCGTGATCGTCAAGTGGTCGAACGGGCCGATCGGTGACTACGTGAAGAAGGTCGTCGCCGCCGCGCAGGCCAAGTGACGGGCGCACGCGGCACGGGCGAGCCCGGCTCGCGCGCGCCCGCGCCGTACCGCGCCGTCCGTCGGAGACAGCAAAATGCGTACGGTCCTCTGGTCGCTGAAGCGTGCCGTCGCACGGCTGTGCGCCGCGGTGCTGTACGTCACGCTGGGGGTGATCTTTGCCATCCTCTGCGGCGACGTGGCGCTGCGCTACTTTGCAGGCTCCAGTTTGCGCTGGGCCGCGGAGCTGCCGGAGCTGCTGTTCCCGTGGCTGGTGATGGCCGGCGTGGTACTCGCCGCGCAGCACGGCGCCCATATCGCGACCTCGTTCCTGGCGGACCGCCTGCGAGGGCGCGCGCGCACGCTGCTCGCCGCCCTTGGGCACGCGGCGATCGTCGCCGCCTACGGTCTGCTCGCGCTCGTCACGGCGCGGGCGCTGCCGATCGTGGCCGACGAACGCTCGCCCATCCTGCAGGTCCCCGGCGCGGTCACCTACGGCTGCCTTTTGGGCGGCTTCCTGCTGATCGCCCTCGTACACCTGGGAGAACTGCTCGGCGTCCTGCGCCCTGACGCGACGCCGGGTGCGCAGGGCCAACCATGAGCGCGATCGCATTCGCCGTGTTCGCGCTGGCGGCGCTGGCCGCGATCCCGATCGCGCACGCGCTGGTGCTGGCGGCGCTGGCCGCGATCGCCGTCTCGGAGCGCGTTCCGTTCACGCTCGTGGTCGAACAGATGGTCGCGCAGGTCAGCAGCTTTCCGCTGATCGCAATCCCGTTTTTCATCCTGACCGGCGCGTTGATGATGGGCGGCCGGCTCGGCAAGACGCTGGTCGATCTGCTGACCACCCTGATCGGCCGCTTTCACGGCGGCCCGGCGCAGGTGGGCGTGCTGTCCTCCACGCTATTCGGCGGCGTATCCGGTTCCGCCGTGGCGGACGCGTCGGCCGTCGGCTCGATGCTGATTCCATGGCAGAAAAAGCTCGGCTATCCGGGCGGCTTCGCGGCGGCGACGCTGGCCTCGGCGGCGACGATCGACATCCTGATTCCGCCGTCGATCCCATTGATCTTGTACGCGCTCGCCTCCGGCGCCTCGATCGGCGCGCTGTTCCTGGCCGGCATCCTGCCGGGGCTGATGCTGTGCGCCGGCTTCATGGCGGTCTGTTACATCGTCGGCCGGCTGCGCAACTATCCGCGCGAGGCGCGCCCGATCAGCGGCCGCACCGTGCTGCGGGAGATTGGGCTGGCATCGCCGGCGCTGGCGCTGCCGGTGCTGATCGTCGTCTTCCTGCGCTTTGGCATCGCCACGCCGACCGAAGTGAGCGTGATCAGCACGCTGTATGCGGCCGTCGTGTCCGCGCTGCTGTATCGCGACCTGACGCTGGCACGGCTGCGCGCGGCGGTGCTGGAGACCGGGGTCGCCACCGGCGTGGTACTGCTGGTGATCATGGCCTCCAGCGCGATCGGCTGGATCGTCACGTTCGAGCAGTTGCCGGCGGCATTCGCCGAGTTCGCGAAGAACACGCTGCGCGAGCCGTGGCTGATCATCCTGGCGATGAACCTGATCATGCTGGTGGCGGGTATGTTCATCGACCTGCCCGCCGCGGTCCTGCTGCTCACCCCAATCTTCGTGCCGCTGGCGCAGATGGCCGGCATGGACCCGGTGCAACTGGGCGTGATGATGGTCGTGAATCTCGCCATCGGCCTGTACACGCCGCCGGTGGGCACGACGCTGTTCATCACCAGCTCGATCGCCAAGGTCAAGATCGGGGAGAC
>JANWUU010000420.1 GCA_025057735.1 Burkholderiaceae bacterium | reverse complement strand
CGTGGTGCGCGACCCGATGCTGAACGCCTTCGCGCTGCCCGGCGGTTTCATCGGCGTGCACACCGGGCTGGTGCTGGCGGCGCAGAGCGAGTCCGAGCTGGCCGCCGTGCTGGCGCACGAGATCGGCCATGTCGAGCAGCGTCACATCGCGCGCATGCTGGCCAAGAGCCGCGAGTCCACCGCCATTGCCATCGGCGCACTGCTGCTGGCGCTGCTGGCGGCGCGCAGCAACTCTTCCTCGGCGGCCGACCTCACGCAGGCGGCCATCCTAGGCGGGCAGGCGGCGGCGATCCAGCAGCAGCTGAATTTCTCGCGCGAGGCCGAACGCGAGGCCGACCGCGTCGGCTTCAACATCCTGGTGGCGGCCGGCTTCGACCCCGCGGCGATGGTCTCGTTTTTCAACCGGCTGCAGCAGGGCTCGCGTATCTACGAATCCGCCGCGCCGGCCTACCTGCGCACCCACCCGCTGACGGTGGAGCGCATCGGCGACATGCAGAACCGCCTGCGCGAGACGCGTGCCCGTCAGCGACCGGACAGCCTGGACTTCCTGCTGACGCGGGCGCGGCTGCGCATCCTGCAGGACGATTCGGTGCAAGGGCTGCGCGATGCACGCGCCCATTTTGCGGCGCAGCTCGCCAATCGCACCGCGGCCTCCGAGGTCGCCGCTTACTACGGGCTGGCGCTTGCGCAGCTGCGGCTCGGCGAGGCGAAGGCCGCGCTGGAGAACGCGCAGGCGGCGCGCAAGCGCACCGCCGCGCCGGCGCCGATGCTGGACAAGCTGCTGGCGCAGGCGCGCTTCGCCGCCGCCACCACACCGGAGGAGCGCGAGGCGGCGCTCGCGCTGGCGCGCGAGGCCACGAGCCGCTATCCGGTCTCGCGTGCCACCGCACTCAACTACGTGGATCTGCTACAGCAGGCGGGCCGCCATGCGGAAGCCATCGCCTATCTGCGCGAGCAGATCGCGCTGCCCCGCAGCGACGGTCGCTATTACGAGGCGCTCGCCCGCAGCTACGCGGCGCTGAACCAGCGCACGCTGCAACACCAGGCCACCGCCGAACTGTACGCGACGATGGGGGCCACGGCCGCCGCGGTCGAGCAACTGCAACTGGCGCGCAAGGCGGCGGATGCCGACTTCTACGTACTTTCCGAAGTCGATGCCCGCCTGCGGCAGCTCACCGCGCAGTTGAAAGAAGAGCGCCAGGAAGCGGCGCGCAGCGGCCGCCGTGGCGAGGAGCCGCGCAAGTGAGGTGCGGCTTCAGCCGACCTTATCGGCACCCGCATAAAGCCTGAGTTTTCGCCGCCGCCGCCGGCGCGTAAAGTGCGGCCGCAGCTTGAGGAGGAAAGACATGTCGCGCGTGCAGGCGTTGTTGTGGGATGTGGATGGAACGCTGGCGGAAACGGAACGCGACGGCCATCGAGTGGCTTTTAACCGCGCCTTCGAGGCGCTCGGCATCCCCTGGCGCTGGGACGAGGCGCACTACGGTCGGCTGCTGCGCATCACCGGCGGCCGCGAGCGGATCCTGCACGACATGCGCAACCGCAGCGACGCGCCGCCGCCGGCCGAGCGCGACCGCATCGCCGCCGCGCTGCACGCGAAAAAGAACGCTTTTTACGCGGAGATGATGGCGCGCGCCGCGATCCCGCTGCGGCCTGGGGTACAGGGGCTGCTGGAGCAGGCGCAGGGCGCCGGCGTGCGGCTGGGCATCGTCACCACGACCAGCCGCAGCAACGTCGATGCGCTGCTGCGCGCACACTTCGGCGCCGACTGGCTGCGGCAGTTCGCGGTGGTGGTCTGCGGCGAGGACGTCGCGCGCAAGAAGCCCGATCCCGAGGTGTATGTGAAGGCGCTCGCCGCGCTGCAGATCGATCCGCTGCAGGCGGTGGCGGTGGAGGACTCACCGGGCGGCGTGGCCGCCGCGCGCGCCGCGGGCGTGCCGGTCATCGTCACGCGCAGCTACTACTTTCCGAACGACACGGTCGAGGACGCCATCGCAATCGGCCCGGGCTTTCATACCCGCCGCGGCTGGCTGCCCGCCTTGCCCGAGCCGCAGCGCGACGGCCCGGTGACGCTGCAGGATGTGACCTACTGGGCCGAGCGCATGGAGCTCGTCTCCCAGTTCGAATGACGGCTCAGACGCAGACGAAGCGGCGGATCATCTCGGCGGCGGCGCGCCAGTGCGCCTCGCAATGCTGCGGCGCGCGCAGGTCGCGCCCAAGCACGGCCGACAGCGTGGCGCTGTTCGACAGATAGAAGTAACCGAGCGCGGCGATCGCGATGTAAAGCTGCACCGGGTCGATGCCGTCGCGAAAAACCCCGGCGCGCGCGCCACGCGCCAGCAGCGCGCGTAGCAGTTCGACCACGGGCGAGACCAGCTCGGCCAGGTGCGGCGAGCGCTGCAGGTGCTCGGCGCGGTAAAGATTCTCGGTGTTGACGAGCCCGATGAATTCCGGGTGCTCCAGGTAGTAGCGCCACACGAAGCGGCAGAACGCGTCGAGTGCCTGCGCCGGCGGCAGGTGGTCCAGTTCGAGCGAGCGCTCGGCCTGCTGCAGCGACAGGTAGGCCGCTTCCAGCACGGCGCGAAACAACCCCTCCTTGCTGCCGAAGTAGTAGTAAACCATGCGCTCGCTCGTGCGCGCCGCGCGCGCGATGCGGTCGCCGCGCGCGCCCGCGAGCCCGTGACGCGCGAACTCCAGTGTCGCGGCCGACAGGATGCGGGCGCGGGTGGCGTCCGCGTTGCGCCGGCGGCCAGCGTGCGCGCGCCTGGTCCCGTTCACGCGATGTCGGACGACTGGATCCGCTTCACGCCCTTCGCCGTCATCGCCTTCCACGCCGCCGCGAGCGAGCCGTTCAGGTCGATGCCACGGCAGGCATCTTCGATCACGTACGCGGCGAAGCCGGCACTGCGCGCGTCCATCGCCGTCCAGGCCACGCAGAAATCGGTCGCCAGTCCGGCCACGTACACGGTCTTGATGCCGCGCGCCTTCAGATACGCGGCCAATCCCGTGTCGGTCTTGCGATCCGCCTCCTTGAAGGCCGAGTAGCTGTCGACATCCTTGTGGTAACCCTTGCGAATGATGAGCTGCGCATGCGGGATGTCCAGATCCTTGTGCAGCGCTGCATCCGCCGTGCCCTGCACGCAGTGGTCTGGCCACAGCACCTGCGTCCCGTAGGCTAGTCGGGTGGTTTCGAACGGCTTCTTGCCGGCGTGGCTGGAAGCGAACGACGCGTGTCCCGGCGTATGCCAGTCCTGCGTGATGACCACGTTGGCGAACTTCCTGGCCAGCGCATTGATTACCGGCACCACTTCGTCACCTTTCGGGACCGGCAGCGTGCCGCCGGGCACGAAGCAGTTTTGCACGTCGACGACGATCAGCGCGGCGTCCTTGCCGGGCTTCATCTGCGCGGCTCGCGCCAGCGCGACCAGCGCCGGGGCGCCGAACAATCCGGCGCCCAAGCAACCCTGCAGCAGCAAACGGCGGTTGATCATGTTTCCTCCTGTTGTTGAGTGATTACCCCCGGGAAGGCATCGCCGGCCCGTGGCGTGAGATCACCCGCGCGTCGACGCGCGGAGCCTCCCCGCCGGGCCGCCCACGGCGACACCCTCACTGCACGATCGCCGGCACCTCGGTCGCCGGCGGCGTGTTGCGGCTGCGCTGGCAGCGCACGATGCCGTCGATCATCACCATCCCCACGCCGGGGATGTCGCCCAGCCGCACGCTGTCCAGCAGATCCTTGCCGGCGGAGTGCTGCGCCTTG
>JANWUU010000419.1 GCA_025057735.1 Burkholderiaceae bacterium | reverse complement strand
GCCTCTGCCGACGAGGGCCGCGATGTGCGCATCCGCGGGGTGGTGGCCAGCCTGCCGGCGCAGCTGGCGCGCGGCACGCGCTTCGAGTTCGACGTCGAGGCGGTGCTGGCGCCGCCCATCCGCGTGCCCGCGCGTGTCTCGCTCGCCTGGTATGGCGCCGATGCCGCCGTGCGCGCGGGCGAGCGCTGGGAGTTCACCGTGCGCTTGCGGCGTCCGCATGGCGCCGCCAACCCGGGCGGCTTCGATCTGGAGGCGTGGCTGCTGGAGCGCGGCGTGCGCGCCACCGGCTACGTGCGGTCGGCGCGCGCAGCAGCCGACGCGGCGCCGGTGCGCATCGATCCGATGGTCTGGCGCCCCGGCTACGCGGTGGACCGGGCGCGCGACGCGCTGCGCGAGCGTCTGCAACGCCGCCTCGAAGGACAGCGCCATGCGGGCGTGCTGATCGCGCTGGTGCTGGGGGAGCAGCGCGCGATTCCGGAGGACGACTGGATGCTGTTTCAGCGCACCGGCATTGCCCATCTGGTCAGCATCTCGGGCCTGCACATCACGATGATCGGCGGACTGGCGGCGCTCGCGGCCGGGGCGCTGTGGCGACGTTCGCCCGCGCTGCTGGCGCGCGCACCGGCGCAGAGCGCTGCGGCCGTGGCCGCCGTGGCCGCCGCACTCGCATACTGCCTGCTGGCCGGCTGGGGTGTGCCGGCGCAGCGCACGTTCTTCATGCTGGCCACGGTGGCGGCGGCGCTCGCGCTGCGCCGCGCGACGCGGCCGGCCCTGACACTGGTGCTGGCCGCGACGGTGGTGACCGTGCTGGACCCCTGGGCGGTACTTGCGCCCGGCTTCTGGCTGTCGTTCGGGGCGGTGGCTGCGATTTTCTACGCGTTCTACGGCCGCCCGCCGCCGGCAACCGGCTGGCGCGCACGGCTGCAGGCCGCTGCGCGCACGCAGCTCTGGGTCACGGTGGCGCTGGTGCCGCTGACGGTCGCGCTGTTCCAACAGGTGTCGCTGGTGTCGCCGCTGGCCAATGCGGTGGCGATCCCGTTGGTCAGCCTGCTGGTGACGCCGCTTTCGCTGATCGGCGCTGCCTTCGTCGCGTGGCCGTATCCGTTCGCCGAGCCAGCGGCTGTGGCCTTCAATGTCGCGCACGGGTTATTACTGGCGCTCGTCGAGTTCCTGCAGGCAGCGGCCCGCTGGCCCTGGGCCACCATGACGCTGCCGGCGCCGCCCGCTTGGGCCGTGCCGCTCGCGGTGGCAGGCACTGCGTGGCTGATGGCGCCGCGCGGCTGGCCGCTGCGCTTCGCCGGCGCGGTGTGGCTGCTGCCGCTTGCGCTCTGGCCGGCCGAGCGCCCCGGTGCGGGCGAACTGTGGGTAACCGCGCTCGACGTCGGACAAGGCACGGCCATTTTGGCCGAGACACGGCAGGCCACCGTCCTGTACGACGCCGGACCACGCTACACGCCGCAAGCCGATGCGGGCGGGCGCGTGATCCTGCCTTACCTGCGCTGGCGCGGCATCGGGCGTATCGATCTGCTCGTGCTGTCGCATTTGGACAGCGATCACGCCGGCGGTGCCGCTTCCGTGATCAAGGGCATTGACGTCGCGGCGGTGCTGACCTCGATCGATGCCGGGCACCCGACGCTGGCGGCGGCGACGCGCGTGCAGCGCTGCGAGGCAGGACAGCGGCTGGCGATGGGTGAGCTAGCGCTTTCGGTGCTGCATCCGACGGCGGCCGACTACGCGGCGAAACTGGCCAGCAATGCGCGCAGCTGCGTAGTGGCGCTGCAGCTTGGCCCTTGGCGCGTGCTGCTGCCCGGCGACCTGCCGCAGCCACAGGAGGCCGCCCTCGTGGCCCGGCAGTCCGACCTGCGCGCCGATCTGCTCGCCGCGCCCCATCACGGCTCGCGCCACTCCTCGGGCGAGGCATTCGTGCAGGCAATCCGACCGCGCTGGGTCCTCGTGCAGGCGGGCTACCGCAACCGCTTCGGCCATCCGGACGGCGCGGTGGTGGCGCGCTATCGGAGCGCAGGCGCCGAGGTCCTGCGCACCGATCGCGAGGGCGCGCTGCAGGGGCGCCTGCGCGCCGACGGCAGCGTGACGATATTCGCGCAGCGTCGCGACGCGGCGCGCTACTGGCACAACCAGCCGGCGGCGCCGCCCGTGTCGCCGCAGGCCTTAGAAACAGACGGTATTGAGGCGACGCCGAGCGAGG
>JANWUU010000363.1 GCA_025057735.1 Burkholderiaceae bacterium | reverse complement strand
CCGCCGCCGGCCGCACGCGCTGCGCCAGCGCCTGCAAAAACCGGCCGGCGTCGCCGAGCGCGAGCACCTGCGGCCGGCGGTTCAGCGTGGCGTCGCGCCGGCTGCGGTTGGCGGCGATCACGGTGGCGGTGCGACGGATCTGGCCACCGTAATCGAGGCGGAAATCGCACGGCACGCCGGCCAGCAGCACGCAGTCGGCCTCGCGCAGCGCCTCGCGCCGGCGGTGGCGCAGCAGCAGCGGATGCGTACGCCCAAGTAGTCCGCGCGCCATGCCGGACAGATACACCGGCACCCCAAGTTGCGTCACCGCGTCCGCCAGCGCGGCGGCCGCGTTCGCATCCGCCAGCGCCTGGCTGCCGATGACCGCCAGCGGCCGCTCGGCGCGCGCCAGCGCCGCGGCCGCGCTGCGCACGGCGGAATCCGGCGGCGGCGGCACTGCCACCGGCTGCACGGCGAAGCCGCCGCCGGGCGCAAACAGTCGGTTCAGATGCCAGTGCAGGTACGCGCGCTGCACGCGCGCCGCCAGCGAGCCGCCCTTCGGCGCACCCTGCGCATACCAGCCGCGCACGGTGGCTTCCGGATACAGGAGGTCGACCGCACACTCGACGAACACCGGTCCCGGCACGCCGCTGCCGGCAATGCGCAAGGCGGCGGCGACGGCCGGCGCCAGTTCGCGCACGCGGCGCACGCGCAGAAAGCGCTTCACGTGCGGCGCCACCAGCGCGCGCTGGTCGATGTCCTGCAGCGCCCCGCGCCCCTGCAGGGCCGTGGGCGCGGCGCCGCCCAGCACCACCACCGGCGACTGCGCCAGCTGCGCGTTCTTCAGCGCGGTGATGACGTTGGTGACCCCGGGGCCCGCGGTGACCGCCGCCACAGCAGCACGGCCGCTGAGACGCGCGCTGGCGTCGGCCGCGAACACCGCCGCCGCTTCGTCGCGTACGTCCAGCACGCGGATGCCGCGCGCACGGGCCGCCGTCAGGATCGGCGCGATATGCCCACCGCAGAGCGTGAAAACCTGCTTCACCCCGTGCGCGGCGAGCGCGGCGGCGACGAGGTCACCGCCATGGGGCGGCTGCGTCCCGGGCACGGCGCGCCGTCACCGCCCGCGGGCGGCGATGACCCACAGCAGCAAAAAGCAGCCGACAGTCACCGTCGCGGCGCCGGCTCCCAAAAGCGTCACCGTGGCGTAGCCGCCCAGCGTGTAGTGACCAGCGAGGCGCGCCGCCACGGCGACGATCATCAGCGCGATGCCGAGGATGCCGACCGCCCGGCCGGCGTGCAGCAGCAGGTCCATTTTTCCTCCTCTCGGATGCGTGCAGTGTAGGCCGCCGTCCGGGCGCACGCAGCAGCGCCTGCACTGCCGCGCGCAGCGGCACGTCCGCGGCGAGCCCCAGCGCGTGCGCCGGCGCGTTGCACGGCAACCGCTACAGAAAATCGGCCAGGGATACGCCCAGCCCGATCGTGTTCTGCCGCACGTTGTAGTCGATCAAGCTCTCGCCGTAGCCGGAGAACAGTTGCAGATACCCGCGCACGCGCCGCTGCAGCGGGAAGTTCCAGGCAAGCTGCGCCGCCCCCTTGCCGGAGGCGGGGTTGTAGCGCGCCAGCAGCGACAGCGTGTGGTCGGCCTGGCGGTACACGGCGACCAGGTCGCCGTAGCCAAGGTAGCGCGTGATATCCGGGTTGTCGTCCTTCGCGTAATCCTCCCGGATCCGCATCCAGGCGCGCGCCAGCAGGCCGAAGTCGCCTCGTTCGACGCCCGCTAGCAGGTAGACGCGGTTCCAGCTGCGCGACAGCGGCTCGGCGCGACCGTTGCTCTGGTGGTTGAAGCCGACGGCGGCCAGCCGCCACCGCCAGCCGAGCACGGTGCGGTCCGGATGGAAGGCGAGGATCGCCTCCGGCTCGTAGTTGGTCTCGCGAAACGGCCGCGACGTGCCGGCGTTGTATACCTGCCACTGGCTCTGCTGCGTGTAGCCGATCCAAAGCGCCGCCGGCGGCAGGCGCCCGGCGATGCGCCCGAAGTCGGCGAGCTTCACCTTGAAGCTGAGCTGGAACTTCGCTTCGCTTGCTTGCAGGTCAAGCGGCTTTGCCAGCGGCGGCTTGGTGGGTGATGCCGGCAGCCGATTCGGCGCGTCGGAGTAGCGCGCCGGCAGCAAATAACTGGGCTTGTGCGCGCGCAGATCAAAGCGGCTGTCGCGGCCGGCGACGCCGATGCTCCAGCGCTCGCCCAGCAGCGAAGGCTCCGCCGCCGGCAGCGGCGCCAGCGCCGAGGCCGGTGCGCCGGCCGGCGGCGGCACCTGCCGGTCGAAGCAGGCCAGGCGCTGTAGCGGATCCTCGAGGCGGGCGCAGCGTTCAAGGTCCAACGGCTGCGCCTGCACCACCGCGGCGAGCGCTAAGCCGCCGAGCATGCAAGGCCGCACGTCTACCCCCATCAATCAGAGGCGCGATCTTAAGGGACCTCTGCAGCACCACATGGGGCGTGCCGCGCGGCATCGCCTGCTCGCGCCGTGCGGTCGCCCGCGGCGGGCCGCAACCCTCGTGCGCTCGAGGCTTGGCGCGGCTGCGCGCCGCCGCCATGGCCCGGCCGCGCGGCGCGGCCGGGCCGCTGGCCGCTTTGACTACTTAACCGGAAGCAACTTCAGGTTGGCCGCGGTGAGTTCCATGCCGGGCGACAGATTCGCATTGCGTTCGAGCATGAAGGCCAGCACAGCCAACTTTTGCTTTTCGTCCAGCTTCTGTGGATCGTCGAAAGGCATCAGCAAGCGCAGATACTCGAACAGTCCCTGCGCGTTGCCGAATTTCGCCAGATCGTGGCCGCTGCCCCAGATCGGCCGCGGAAAGCCCTGGCCGCCTCGCCCATCGTTGCCATGGCAGAACGCGCAATGCTCCTGGTACAGGCGCGCGCCTTGCGCTACCTGCGGCGAGGGAGGCGATTGCGCGAGGGCCAGCGGTGTCGCTAGCAGCGCCGCGACTGCGCTGACCATCCCCGCATGTAAGCGGCCGCCAGCGTTACGCCACCACCCGAATTTTGAAGCGCGGGATCGCACCATTGGCCATGCCCAACTGGTTGAACGGCACGCGTTCCGGCTGCACGTTGCCAGCCATGTCGGTGCCACGCGTCTCGATGATGTGATCGCCGGGCGTTGCGTTCCACGGGAAGGTGAAGCGCACCCAGGTGTAGCGTCCGAGGTTCGGCGGCACGATCGATGCCTGCATCCACGGCCCGCCGTCGATGCGGTATTCGACGCGGCGGATACCGTGCTGCGGTGCCCAGGCATAACCAGTCATCGTCTGCGGCCCAGCCTTCAGCCGCGGCCACTCGCCGCGTTTCAGCGGATAGTTGGCTGGAATGTTGGGCGATTTCTCCAGCACCAGCGGCACCGTCAAGGTGGTCTTAATCGGCATCCAGGTCACCATCGGGCCCTTGACATCAGCCGCGGTCACACCGATGAACTCATCATCGGGCTCAATCTTGGGCGCCGGATAATCCGGCCCAATGTAGACCTCGCCACGCGTGTTTAGCCTGCACCAGTGCTGGTGCGGATCGACGCGGATTTCAGTCAGCCACTTGATCCACGCCGTGCCGCCCCAGCCCGGCACCACCAGGCGCACCGGCGCGCCGTGGTCGGGCGTCAGGTCGTTACCGTTCATCCGGTAGCACACGCCGATGTCGTCGGCACGTGCGAGCACCTCAGAGGCGGGCATCGGCCGTCCCATATCGCTGCCGTCGATGCCGGACCAGAACAACACCGACTTCGCATTGCGCGCCACGCCCGCGCGCTCCAATAGGTAACCGATCGGAACATATTGCCACTCGGCCTGCCCTATCGCCCCCATCGTCCAGTTGCCGCCGGTGACCTCTTTCATGTCCTGCTGCTCCCAGAACAACGTGCGCGCGTTGCCGTGGCATTCCAGCGTAGCGATGATCGTCCGCGACGGCATGCGGATCAGTTCCTCGTAACTGATCTCCAGCGGACGCGCGATCGACTTGCCGTGAATTCGCAGCTTCCAGTTTTTCGGGTCGAGCTCTGGCTTGTTCGCAGCCGTCGGCGTCGGGTAGTGGTTGCGGATGTAGAACTCCTCCACTGGCGTGATGAACGTCGTGTAATTCCAATACGTTCCGCTGCGCACGGTCGCGCCGATGTTCAGCAGCCGCGCGTCGCTCTTCACGAACACCCGCGCCGGCGGCGCAGCGCCCCCCGCTGCCGGCGCCGCCGCGGCTGCGGGGGCGGGAATCGACGGCGACAGCGGCATCGAGGCTGCGGAGGCCTGCGGCGCGGTGTGCGCGCATCCGGCCACCGAGGTCGCCGCCGCGCCGAAGGCCGCCGCCGAGACGAAAAAGCGGCGCCGCTGAAGATCGGGTCGACCCTGCAGCGCCTGGCGCAGCAGCTCCGCTTCTTGTTTTGAAATCGGAGTGTCAGACATCTTGCCTCCTCGCATCAGTCCATGCATCGTTTAAGTCGGCCGTGGTCCGCGCGCGGGGCCCACAGCCGGGCGGCCGACGGGGTGCCCGAGGCGGGGCAAGCTTTGTGCCTTCGCCGCGCAGCAATGACCCAGTGGTCGCAGCGCCGCCGCGTGAACCGGCT
>JANWUU010000239.1 GCA_025057735.1 Burkholderiaceae bacterium | reverse complement strand
GTCGATTACGCCGGCATCGCACGCGCCGCGCTGGCCAATCTGGTGACCGGCCGCCGACGGCAGGGCGGCAGCACGATCACGATGCAGATCGCGCGCACCTTTTACCTGAGCTCCGAAAAATCGTACGTGCGCAAGCTGTACGAGATCGCGCTGGCGCTGAAGATCGAGTCCAACCTCAGCAAGGACCGCATCTTCGAGATCTATCTGAACCAGATCTTCCTCGGCCAGCGCACTTACGGCTTTGCCGCCGCCGCGCAGACCTACTTCGGCAAACGGCTGTCCGAGCTGACGATCGCTGAGGCAGCCATGCTGGCCGGCATCGCCCCGGCGCCCTCGGCCTACAACCCGATTTCCAGCCTGCGGCGCGCCAAGGCGCGCCAGCAGTACGTGCTGGGGCGCATGCTGGCGCTCGGCAAGATCGATCGCGCCGCCTACGAGGCGGCGCTGGCACAGCCGATCCGCGCGCGCGAGTATGCGCAGGCGGTGGCCGAGGGGGGCCGCCCGCGCCTGCACGCCGAGCATGCGGCCGAGCTGGTCCGCCAGTTGATGTTCGACGTGTTCCGCGAGGAAACCTACACGCGCGGCCTGCGGGTGCACACGACGTTGATCAGCCACGAGCAGCAGGCCGCCGCGCAGTCACTCCGGCAGCAGGTGCTGGACTACGACCGCCGCGCCGGCTACCGCGGGCCGGAGGCCTTCATCGAGCTGCCGGCGGACCCGCAACGGCGCGAGCAAGCCATCGAGGATGCGATCACCGAGGCGATCGACAGCGCCAGCCTGCTGCCGGCCGTCGTGCTGGAAGTGTCGCCCAAGCGCGTCCTGGTCGCGCTCAGCGGCACCGAGACCGCCGAGGTGACCGGCGAAGGGCTGCGCTTCGCGGCGCGCTCGCTGGAGGCGCGCGCGCAGCCGGCGCGCCGCATCGTGCCGGGAGCGGTCGTCCGGGTCAGCCGCAACGCCAAGGGCGCCTGGGAGATCGTGCAGCTTCCGCAGGTGGAGGCGGCCTTCGTCGCCGCCGACGTCGATGACGGCGCCGTGCGCGCCTTCGTCGGCGGCTTCGATTTCAACCTCAACAAATTCAATCACGTCACGCAAGCGTGGCGCCAACCCGGTTCGGCGTTCAAGCCGTTCATCTACGCCGCGGCGCTGGAAAAGGGCTTCACGCCGAGCACGCTGATCAACGATGCGCCGATCGTGATCGATCCGGCCCTCACCGGCGGTCAGTTATGGGAACCGCGCAACTTCGAGGGCAAGTTCGACGGTCCGATGCGGCTGCGGCAGGCCCTGGCGCGCTCCAAGAACCTGGTGTCGATCCGCATTTTGCAGGCGATCGGGCCGCAGTACGCGCAGGCCTACATCACGCGCTTTGGCTTCGAGCCGGAGCGTCACCCGCCGTACCTGACGATGGCACTTGGCGCCGGCTCGGTTACCCCCTGGCAGCTCATGACGGCCTACGCCGTGTTCGCCAGCGGCGGTTATCGCGTGCAGCCTTATCTGATCACCCGCGTCACCGACGCCAGCGGCAGGACCCTGATGGAGGTGACGCCGCGCAAACCCTACAGCGAGGCGGATCGCGTGCTCGACGCCCGCACGGCCTATGTGATGGACAGCCTGCTGCGCGACGTCACCCGCGTGGGCACGGCCGCGCGCGCGGCGGTGCTCAAGCGCGGCGACCTCGCCGGCAAGACCGGCACCACCAACGATTCGCACGATGCCTGGTTTGCGGGCTACGGGGGCGGTTTGGTCGGCGTCGGCTGGGTCGGATTTGACCAGCCGCGCCCGCTGGGAGAACGCGAGACCGGCGGCGGGCTGGCGCTGCCGATTTGGATCGGTTACATGGCCACGGCGCTGAAGGAGCGCTCGGAGCGTTGGCTGCCGACGCCGGATGGCGTCATCACGATCGGCGGCGAGGTCTATTTTGCGGAGTTCCCACCCGGCCAGGGCGTGGCCTCGGTCGGACTGGAGGACGGGCTGTCGCCGGAGGAACAGAAAAAAGCGGACACGGTACGCGAGCAGGTGTTCTAAGGGACGCTCAGCGCGGCCGCAGCACCACCGGTGTGCCCGCCTGCGTTGAGACGATGGCCGATAAGGCGGCAAACAGTTCGCGTCCGTCGCGGGTGTCGCGCCAGGCGCCGTCGCGGTAGGCGTAGTGCGACGCCCCGCTTCGCGCCGCGACCCAGATCTGCTGCATCGGCTCCTGCAGGTTGACGACGATCTTGCCGCCGTCGGCCAGTTCGATCGTCAGCACGTTGCCGCTGCGTTCCAGCTCCGCGTCGATGCCGGTCGCCTCCAGCGCACGCTCGATGTCGCGCAGCGCGGCCTCGGCAAGCGCCAGGAATTCGCTGTCCCTCATGGCGCGCGTGATATCTTGGCCCAATGAAAGTGGAGTCGATTCTAGTCGCCGCCGCGCTGGCGCTGCTGCTCGGTGCGTGCGGCAACAAGGGCCCGCTGCACCTGCCTGGGGCTACGCCGAGTGCGCCGTGGCCCTACCCGCAGCCGTCGCCCAAACCCACCGCCGAGCCGCGCAAACCGGCCGAGGTGCCGGCCGCATCGGACCCGGCACGATGACCGCGCCGCGTTCATCGTTCGTCTATCGCGCGGGCGAGCTTTGCTGCGAGGACGTGCCGCTGGCGCAGATCGCACAGCGTTTCGGCACGCCGACCTATGTCTATTCGCGCCGCGCCCTGGAAGACGCCTTCGACGCCTACGCCCAGCCGCTGGCGGCCCGCCCGGCGCTGATCTGCTACGCGGTGAAGGCGAACTCCAATCTGGCGGTGCTGAACCTGCTGGCACGACGCGGCGCCGGTTTCGACATCGTCTCCGGCGGCGAGCTGGCGCGGGTGCTCGCCGCCGGCGGCGACGCCGGCCGCATCGTGTTCTCGGGCGTGGGCAAGACCGACGCCGAGATCGCGCAGGCGCTGTCGGCCGGCATTCTGAGCTTCAACGTCGAGTCGGCCGCTGAGCTGGATGCGATCGAACGGGTCGCCGCCGCCGCCGGAAGGCGAGCGCCGGTTTCGCTACGCGTGAATCCGGACGTCGATGCGCAGACGCACCCCTACATCGCCACCGGCCTGCGAGAAAACAAATTCGGCGTCGCCTACGAGGAGGCGCTGCCGCTGTACCAGCGCGCGGCCGCCAGCCCGCACCTGCAGGTGGTCGGCGTGGCCGCACACATCGGCTCGCAGATCACCTCGGTTGCACCCTTCCTCGACGCCGCCGACCGCCTGCTAGCGCTGGTGCAGCGGCTCGCCGCGGCCGGCATCCGCCTGCGGCAGATCGATTTCGGCGGCGGGCTGGGCATCCGCTATCGGGACGAGCGGCCGCCGCACCCGGCGGAACTGATCGGCGCGCTCTGCGCGCGGGTCGAGGCGGCCGGCCATGCCGAGAAGACGTTGCTGTTCGAGCCGGGCCGTTCGCTGGTCGCCGCCGCTGGCGCATTGCTGACGCGCGTGGTGCGGCGCAAGACCGGCGCGACAAAAAACTTTGCCGTCGTCGATGCGGCGATGAACGACCTGCTGCGGCCGGCGCTGTACGAGGCCTGGATGGCGGTCGAGGCGGTGCGGCCGCGCCGGGGATCGGCGCTGCGCTACGACCTGGTCGGCCCGGTGTGCGAATCGGCCGACTGGCTGGCGCGCGACCGCGATCTCGTGCTCGAGGACGGCGATCTGCTGGCGGTGCTGGGCGCGGGCGCCTATGGCATGAGCATGGCCAGTAACTACAACACGCGCCCGCGCGCGGCCGAGGTGATCGTCGACGGCGGGCGCGTGTATTGCGTGCGGCGGCGCGAGGAGATCAGCGCCTTGTACCGCGACGAATTCCTGTTGCCGTGAGCGCCGGCGCCGGCAGCCGCCGCGGCCACAGCCAGCGCAGCAACCGCACGCCGAGCAGCGCGCCGATGATCGTCGCGTAAACGGCGACGGTCGCGAAATCGTTCTTCGCCGCCTTCTGCCAGGCGTAGTGCAGCAGCGCGAGCAGCGCAACCGCGTAGACGAGCCGGTGCAGGCGCTGCCAGCGGCGGCCGCCGAGCCGCCGAACCATCGCGTCGCAACTGGTGGTCGCCAGCGGCAGCAGCAGCAGGTACGCGGCGACACCCGCCGTGATGTACGGGCGCTTCAGGATGTCAGCGGCCAGCGCGGTGCCGTCGAACCATTGGTCAAGCCCCACATAGGCAAACACGTGCAGCGTCGCGTACGCGAAGCAGAACAGTCCCAGCATGCGGCGCAGGCGCGCCAACCAGGCCCAGTGGGTCAGCCAGCGCAGTGGCGTGACCGCCAGCGTGGCGCACAGCAGCACTAGCGCCCACGTCCCGAGCGAGCGAACCACAAACTCCACTGGGTTAGCGCCCAGCGCATCGGTGGCGGCCAGGTAAAAAACGCGCGCCAGCGGCACGCAGGCGAGCGCGAACAGCAGCGCCCGCACGGCAGCGAAGCGGCGCGCATCGAGCGCCGCCGGCACGCGCGGCAGCAGCCGCGCTGACGGCGCGGCATCGCGCGGCGGTCCCGTCATCTTCTTAGTAGAACTTCCTCAGATCCATGCCCGCATACAGCGAGGCGACCTGCTCGGCATAGCCGTTGAACAGCAGCGTGGGACGGCGGCGGGTGAAAAGACCGTCTTCGCCCAGCCGCCGCTCGGTCGCCTGGCTCCAGCGCGGATGATCGACCTGCGGATTGACGTTCGCGTAGAAGCCGTATTCGTGCGGCGCCGCCTTCTGCCAGCTGTTGACCGGCTGCTGCTCGACGAAGCGGATGCGCACC
>JANWUU010000135.1 GCA_025057735.1 Burkholderiaceae bacterium | reverse complement strand
GCTGCGGCTGTTCGATGCCCGGCAGGCGCTGCTGGCGCGCAACGAGCGGCTGTTCCGCGCCGATCTGGCCGAGGCGCAGTCGCTGGCGGCGCGCTACGTGGATGTGAAGAGCGCCGCGGGCGGGGCGCTGCTGCTGCAGCTGAAGCAGCTGGCGCAGACGCCGCTGGCGGTCGATCTGCCCGGACTGGACGAGACGCTGGCGGCGCTGCGCGCCGCGCGCCCCGGGGCGCTGCCGGCGGCCGCGCGATGAAGGCGCTGCTGTGGGCTTTGCTGCTGGCGGTTATCGCCGCCGCGGTGGCGCTGCTGGCGCGCGATGCCGGTGGAAACGTCGTCTTTTTTGTTCCTCCCTATCGCATTGACTTGTCCGTTCACCTCTTCGCGGTGCTGGCCGCAGTGGCGTTGGTTGCGACGTTCTGGATCGGCCGGCTGGTCCAGAAGCTAGCCGATTTCCCGGCGCGCGTGGCCGCCTACCGGCAGCGCCGCAGCGAGCTGGGCAGCACGCGGGCGCTGCGCGAGGCGCTGCGGGCGCTGTTTGAGGGGCGCTTCGCGCGCGCCGAACGCGCCGCGCAGGCGGCGCAGCAGTCGCCGGAGATCGCCGCACTGGCCGCCTTGGTGGGCGCGCGCGCTGCGCACCGCATGCAGGAGCAGGAACGGCGCGACCAATGGCTGGCGCGCGCGGCCGACGAAGAGGGACTGCAGACAGCACGGCTGCTGACGGCCGCTGAGCTGTGGACCGATAGCCATGAGACGCAGCGGGCGCTGGAGGCCCTCGGGCAATTGCAGGCGGGCGGCGCGCGCCACATCCAGGTGGCCAGGGTGGCGCTGGCGGCGCAGTTGCAGGCCGGCCGCTGGCACGAGGTGCTGCGCCTGACGCGGCTGCTCGCCAAGCGGCGCGCGCTGCACGAGGCGGCGGTGCGGCGGCTAAAACGGCTCGCCTATCGCGAACTGCTGGCCGAGGCGCGGCATGACGCGGGGCTGTTGCAGCGCGCCTTCGAGCAGATCCCGGCTGAGGACCGGCGGCTGCCGGAGGTGGCCCTGGAGGCGGCCCGGCTGCTGAATGCGGCCGGGCGCGGCAACGCGGCGGCCGACGCGCTAGAGGAGGCGTTAGACGCGCACTGGGACGAGCGGCTGCTGGACGAATACAGCCAAGCCTCTGTGGCGCCGGTGCGTCCGCGCATTGAGCGCGCCACACAGTGGCTGTCGCGATATCCACAAGATGCGGCGCTGCTGCGCTGCCTGGGGCTGCTGTGCCTGCGCGACCAGTTATGGGGCAAGGCGCGCAGCTATTTGCAGGAAAGCCAGCGCCTGCGTCCGCATCCGGTCACGGCGCTGGCGCTGGCGCAACTGGCGGAAGCCACCGGCCAGGGCGAGGAGGCGCAGCAGCACTACCGGACGGCGGCGCTCGGTCTGGCGCAGCTGCTGCAATCGTGCGAGCAGCTCGCGCAGGGGCGCGCTGTGCGTGGCGCGGCTCGCGAGGTGGCGGCGAGCGAGCCGCTCGCCTGAGCCGCCCTCGGCATGGCGGCGATCAACGAGGCGTTGCTGATCGGCGGTGCGCTGCTGTTCGTGGCGCTCCTGTTGTCGGCCGCTTCGCAGCGCCTCGGCGTGCCGGTGCTCGCGGTCTTCTTGGTCGTCGGCCTGCTGGTGACCGAGATTCCCGGCGCGCCGCGCTTTCCGATCGCGATCGAGACGGCCGCCTTGATCGGCAACCTTGCGCTGGCGGTGATCCTGCTCGACGGCGGGCTGCGCACGCGCGCCAGCACCTTCCGCATGGTGGCGGCGCCGGCGCTGACACTGGCCACGGTCGGCGTGGTGCTGACCGCCGCCGTCGTCGGCGCGCTGGCCGTGGCGCTGCTCGGCCTGGACTGGCGCTACGGCCTGCTGCTGGGGGCGATCGTCGGCTCGACCGATGCCGCTGCGGTGTTCGCGCTGCTGCGCGCCGGCGGCGGCCGGCTGAACGAACGCGTCGAAGCGACCCTGGAGGTCGAATCCGGCATCAATGACCCGATGGCGGTGTTCCTGACGCTGCTTTGCCTCGAACTGATCCGCACCCCGCAGTTCGATGCGTCCGACGCTCTGCGCATGCTCGTGGGGCAGGCCGCCATCGGCGCCGCCGCCGGTTTGCTGTTCGGACGACTGCTGGCGGCTATCGTGGCACGCCTGCGGCTGGGCGAGAGCCTGCTTGCGCTGCTGATCCAGTCCGGGGGCCTGGCGATCTTCGCCGCCACCGCGCTCGCCGGCGGCAGCGGCTTTCTAGCCATCTACCTTGCGGGCATCGCGATCGCGAGCCGCAGCGGCGCGGTGGGCGAAAACGTGCTGCGCGCGAGCGACGGCCTGGCCTGGCTGTCGCAGGCCGGCATGTTCCTAATCCTGGGCATCGTCACCGATGTGAAGGCGCTGCTGCCGCTGGCGGCGCCGGGACTGGCTATCGCCGCCGGCCTGATGCTGGTGGCGCGGCCGCTGGCGGTGGCGGCCTGCCTGCTGCCGTTCCGATACGCGCCGCGCGAGGTGCTGTTCATCGGCTGGATCGGTCTGCGCGGCGCGGTGCCGATCGTGCTGGCGCTGTTTCCGCTGCTCGCCGGCGTGCCGCATGCAGCCACTCTGTTTCATGTCGCTTTTTTCTGCGTGCTGTTGTCGCTGTTCGCCCAGGGGGCGAGCCTGCGCGCTGCCGCCCGCTGGGCGGGCGTCGTCGCGCCGGCCGTCTCGCCGGTGCTCGCCGCTGCACGCCTGTTGGACACCGCATCGCCGCGCGACTTGATCCAATTGCGCGTGCTGCCCGGTGCGCCGGTTGTGGATTGCGTCCCGGCGCAGATTGAATGGCCGCCGCAGGTGACGGTCGTGGAGGTGCTGCGCGACGGGCAGCAGATTGCGGAGGGACCGCTGCGCGCCGGCGATCTGGTTGTGCTGGCGGCGCCGCCGAAGGCCGTGCCCGAACTGGAGGCGCTGTTTGCCGAGGCGCCGAGCGCCGGCGAACTGCTGCTGTCCGCGCAGGCGACGCTTGCGGACCTGCGCGATTACTACGGCTGCACCTTGCCGCCTGGCGTGCCGGGCGACACGAGCCTCGGCAGCTTCGTGCGCGCGCGGCTGCACGGGCGCCCCGCCGCTGGCGACCGCGTGTGCCTCGGCGAGTTGCTGCTGACGGTGCGCGCCGCTGCGGGCGGCGAAGTCAGGCGCCTGGCGCTGCGCCTGCCGCCGCGCCGTTCAGCGGCGCGCCAGGCGGATTAAGCGGTATTCGAACTCGGCCGGAAAGGTCCGGTGCTTTTGGCTCTCACGCGCAGCGGCGGCCAGTACGCGCGCCAACGGCCAGGCAAGCAGCAGCGACAGCAGCGGGCGCGTGCGCCGCAGGTCCTGCACCGTGCGCGTCACGAACGGGCGCAGGCGTTCGTTGCGCAGCGTATCGAGCACCAGGAAGGTCGGCGTGATCTCGCGCGTGCAGTCGCGGTCCTCCTCGATGCGGAAGCCGGCCTGCTGCGCGAGGGCGACGAAGCGCGCGTGCGAGACCTTGCGTGGACCGCCGGCGTCGCGGCGGGGGAAGTAGTCGAACACAAGCGCTGCCGGTGCGAGCGCCGCCGCGCGCGCCAGGGCGGTGGCGGCCTCCAGGTAGTGGAAGCTTTCGAGGAATAACACCAGGTCGAAGCGCTCGCCCAGCATAAGGTCTTCAAAGCGCGCTTCATGGATCGGCACCGTCGGCGGCAGTTTGCGGCGCGCGAACTCATTCAAGCGGGGCGACGGGCAGACGCACGCGACCTGGTAGCCAAGCTGGGTCAGCGCCAGCGCATTGGCACCAGTGCCGCTGCCGACGTCCAGGATCCTGCGCGTGCCGGCCGGGATGCGGCTTGCTACGACGTTGAAGTACGCCTGCTGCGCGCGCCCCAGCCGCGCCAGGCTCAGCTCGTCGGCCTCGCCGTTTTCAAAGTATCCGTAATGCAGGAAGCCATGGCCGAAGAGCGCTTCGCTGGCCAGCGCTTCCACGTCAAGCCGCAGTTCCCTCAGATTCATTGGATTTCAGCCGTGGCGAATCGCGATCGTTTTTTGCGCATAATGAACAGCGGCTTAGGACGTCTTTTTCGTGCCGGTGGCTGTTGCCATCACGCTGCCGACGAGCAGTTCGATACCGCTGCTGGCGGCATTATGGTTGACGAGCACCGGGCCGCAGGCCAGGCGCAACAGGCGTGTCTTGTCGCGCCGGCACACGCCCGCCGGCAGCCCGGCGCCATTGCGATGGGCGAGCGCAACAGGGCAGAGGCCCAGGCCGCTAACACTGCACCGAAGATCGCTTTCGTGCGCGATGCGGTGCGTCGGCGGCACTTCGCGCAGCAGCAGCAGCGCCGGCAGGCAGGCATCCTCAGCCGGCGTGACGACGCAGGCGTTGCCGGCGGCGCGCGCCGTCCCCACGCTGCGGCCGAAGATCTGCTGCCGATCGATGCACGGGATAATGTGGCCGGTGACGTTGTGCGGCTCGCGCAGCGCCAGCACTGTGAAGCCCGGCTGATGCGGGATCGTCTCATTTTGCAGTGTGTGCGCGGCCACGGCGTCGTACTGCTGATAGCGTGCCAGCGCCATCACGTTCGGGCGGCCCTGCTGCGAAGGCTGACCGATGGCGCGCGATTCCTCATCGCAGCCGTTGCCGCGCGCACTTGCCGACGCGCACTGACAACCACGCGTGCAGGTGCCCGCGTTCGGCGGCGGCCAGCCAGCCCCACCGTCGTTGCCGAAGGCCGCGCGCAGGGCGCGGTCGACATCGACCGCATGGCAGCTGCCGTTGCAGAGATCGACCAGCGGCTGCGTTGTGCTGCCCGCGGCTTTTACCCTGCCGGTGCTGATGAAGCGATGCGCGCTCTTGGCAGCGCGCCAATCGGTCAGCGTCTCGGACGCTTGCTTGCGTGCGCGCCGCGGCTGCAGCATGCAAAACACGCCATTCGCGTGGCGCGCAGATCCGCTCGCGGCACTGCGGTCCGGCAGGTATCAGAAAGAAACGGCGGTGGGTTTGCAGAGCATGCCGGCGGGCCGCAACGGTGCCGGACGAATGTAACGTCATCATGGACACGTCGGCCCACGCGGATCCGATCAAAGACGGGGTTGACAAGGAAAGCGGCGCGCTGTCTGGCCACCGTTTCATCGCCACCGCGATGCGGTACCCGTGCAACGACGGCTTTATCCCGCCGACGATCGCTGATGATGGTAAGCCGTGGTGACACGCCGTTTGCCCTGCAACTTGGCGCAGCGGTGCGTTGCCGGCCGCGTGGCGCGCTCAACATGGGAAACATATCTGGCGTTGATTGCAAGCTGCTTGCGCTGCCAATCGAGCAGTGCTTGCCTTTGTGTAAGCGCTGGCAAGTGCCCGAAGGACATCGCGCCGCAGCGGCTGGCACAGATCCAGCATGTCATTGAGCACCACCAGAATCGAAAGCGCTAACTGGGTCGGGGTGTGCGGCTGGGGCTGGCCCAAGCAGGCGAGGCGCCAGATTGTCGCCGCGGTGCAGGCATGCCTACGGGCCAGCTCGAAGCCGGCTTGTTCATGACGCACCTTGAATCCGCGGCCGAAACGCGCGGTGCTCGTTCAGCTCGTCAATGGCCGCATCTAAGGCGGCCTGCTCTTGTGCCAGATAGCGTGCCACCGCCGCGCGCATGCGCGCATCGGCCAGCCAGTGCGCGGAGTGCGTAACGACCGGATCGAGCCCGCGCGCCAGCTTGTGCGTGCCCTGCGCACCGCCCTCGAAAACCGCCAGTGCACGCTCGATCGCGAACTCGATCATCTGGTAGTAGCAGCACTCGAAGTGCAGGCAGGAGACGTCCTGCAGGGCACCCCAGTAGCGGCCATACAGGCGCGCGCCGTCAAGCACGCCGAAGGCGGCTGCGATCGGCGTGCGCCCGCGGTGCGCCAGCACCAGCAGCAGGTGCTGCGGCAGCGTCTGCGCCAGGCGCAGGAAGAAGTCCAGATTCAGGTACGGACGGGCGCCGTGCGCGGCATAGGTGGCGCAATAGCAGCGGTAAAAAAACGCCCAGTCCGCCTCCGTGATGTCGGAACCGGTGCGCCGCTGCAGCGTCACGCCGGCCTGCGCAACCTTGTGCCGCTCGGCGCGGATCTTCTTGCGCTTGGGCTGCGCGAGCGCGGCCAGGAAGTCCTCGAAGTCGCGGTAGCCGCGGTTGTGCCAATGAAATTGCAGGCCGCGGCGCGCGAGCATCCCGTGGCGGACCAGATGCGCGACCTCCGACTCCGGCGCGAACAGCACGTGCAGCGACGACCACCCTTGCGCATACGCGTGCGCCCGCAGCGCCTCGGCGAGCGCGGCCCGCGCATTTTCGTCGCGCGCCAGCAGGCGCGCGCCGGCCACTGGGGTAAAGGGCACCGCGACCAGGCCTTTCGGGTAATAGGCGAGACCGGCGCGCCGATACGCCTGCGCCCAGCTCCAGTCGAACACATATTCGCCAAAGGAATGCGTTTTGCAGTAGAGCGGCGCGGCCGCCGCCAGTCCGTCCTCGTCCCACAGCGTCAGATAGGCGGGCCGCCAACCGGTGGCGGCGGTGGCACAGCCGCTGGCGGTTAGTGCATCAAGGAAGGCATGGCGCACGAAGAGGTTGCCGCCGCTTGCCTGCACCAACGCATCCCAGGCCTGCGGCGCGACCGCCGCCAGGTCGTCGGTCACCTGCGTGCGATAATTTTTCATAGGCGAAAGAAAGCACAGTCGATGGGTTCGCACGTCAGGGTCGCGGTCGCGCAGATCAACTGCACCGTCGGCGATTTCGAAGGCAACACGCGGCGCATCCTCGACTGCGCGCAGCGGGCGGCGGCCGCCGGCGCTCACGCGCTGCTGACGCCAGAGCTAGCGTTATGCGGCTACCCGCCCGAGGATCTGCTGCTGCGGCGGGCATTTTACGAAGCGAGTGACCGTGCGCTCGTGCAACTGGCGACCCGGCTGCAGACGCATGGCAACTTGCAGGTGATCGTCGGCCATCCATTGGAGCGCGAGGGGCGGCGCTTCAATGCCGCCTCGGTGCTCGCCGGCGGGCGCGTACAGGCCACCTATTGCAAGCACAACCTGCCGAATTACGCGGTCTTCGACGAGCAACGCTACTTCACGCCGGATGACCGGCCGCTGGTGCTGGACATCGCCGGTCTGCGCTGCGGCATCGCGATCTGCGAGGACGCCTGGTATCCGCACGTGCCGCAGAGAGCGCGCGCAGCCGGCGCGCAGGCGCTGCTGATCTTGAACGGTTCGCCGTTTCATCTAGGCAAGCAGCTGCAGCGGCTGGACGTCATGCGGGCCAACGTCAGCCGCTTCGGGTTGCCGCTTGTCTATGCCAACCTGGTGGGCGGGCAGGACGAACTGGTCTTCGACGGCGCTTCGTTCGTGCTGGATGCGCACGGGGCGCTCGTGCAGATGGCGCCGCAGTTCGAGGAACAGCTGCTGTTTGTTGATTTTGACGACGGTGCGCCCCGCCCGGGGGCGATCGCCGAGCTGGGATCGCTGGAGCGGCAGGCTTACGGCGCGCTCGTGCTGGGGGTGCGCGACTATGTGGGCAAGAACGGCTTTCCTGGGGCGATCATCGGCTTATCTGGGGGGGTAGATTCGGCACTGGTGCTGGCGGTGGCGGTCGATGCGCTCGGGCCGCAGCGCGTGCGCGCGGTGATGATGCCCTCGCAGTTCACCGCGCCGATGTCCTGGGAGGACGCGCGCGCGATGACGCAAGCGCTTGGCGTGCGCTACGAGGAGCTGCCGATCAAGCCGGTCTTCGATGCCTTCCTGTCCACGCTTGCGCACCCGTTTCGCGGCCTGCCATGGGACACGGCCGAGGAGAACATCCAAGCGCGCATCCGCGGCACCCTGCTGATGGCGTTGTCCAACAAAACGGGCTGGATCGTGCTGACCACCGGCAACAAAAGCGAGATGGCAGTCGGCTATGCCACGTTGTACGGCGACATGGCCGGTGGCTTCGCGGTGATCAAGGATATTCGCAAGACGCTGGTCTACGCGCTGGCGCGTCATCGCAACGCGATTGGACCCGTGATCCCCGAGCGGGTCTTGACACGGCCGCCAAGCGCGGAGCTGCGGCCCAATCAGACCGACCAGGATGCGCTGCCGCCATACGAGCTATTAGATGCCATCATCGAGCGGTACATGGAGCGCGACGAGACGGTGGCCGAGATCATCGCCGCCGGCTTTCCGCCCGAGGTCGTGCACAAGGTGGTTCGGCTAATCCGCGCCAACGAGTACAAGCGGCGTCAGGCGCCGGTGGGCATCCGCGTCACGCACCGCGGTTTTGGCCGCGACTGGCGCTATCCGATTACTAACCGGTTTCGCGAGGACGCGCTGTAGCGGCGGGGGCGGATACAATCGGCGCATCGCGAATGGGGCGTGCGCCATGAAGCAGATCACCGCCATTATTAAACCGTTTAAGCTCGATGAGGTGCGCGAGGCGCTGGCCGAAGTCGGTGTCAGCGGCCTGACCGTCACCGAAGTCAAAGGCTTCGGGCGTCAAAAGGGGCATACCGAGCTGTACCGCGGCGCTGAGTACGTGGTTGATTTTTTGCCGAAGGTAAAGATCGAGGCGGTGGTCCCCGATGCGCTCGTAGATCGCGCCATCGAGGCCATCATGAAAGCGGCGCGCACCGGCAAGATCGGTGACGGCAAAATTTTCGTGCGGCCGGTAGAGCAAGTGATCCGTATCCGCACCGGCGAAACCGGCGAAGCGGCGGTGTAAGCGGCCGCGTTGCGGGGCCGCTCAAGGAACCTCCGCAAAACCACCGGCCGCAGTGCGAAGCGCACCGTGCCGCGCAGCGAGCGACGAGACCGCCCCGTGCATGAGCGAGGAGAGGGCGCGCACGCGACGCCGCGATCCGAGCGCGCACGAGGCTGTTCAGCGGTTCCTCAACGGATGCGCCACCCGCGCCAGAGGGCGAGCAGCCGGATGGCGACGATCAGCGCCGCCGAGCTCCACAGCGCCGCACCGGCCGGCGCACCGAGGTAGGCCAGCAACAGATAGACGCAGCAGCCGACGAACGCCGCCAGGGCATAGGGGCGGCCGTCGCGCAGCACCATCGGCACCTCGTTGACGATCACGTCGCGCAAGATGCCGCCGGCCACACCGGTGATCACCCCCAGCATCGCCGCCACGATCCAGGGCAGTTGCGCCTGCGCCGCCAGCGCCGTGCCGCTGATCGAGAAAAAGCCGAGCCCGACCGCATCGGCGACGATGAACGCCGCCGCCGGGATCACGCGTTGCGCCAGCCGCAGCAGCAGCGGCGCGACCAGCGTCAGCGCTAGGATCAGCAGCACGTACTCGTAGTGCTCGACCCAGTAAAAGGGACGGCGGTCCAGCAGCAGGTCGCGCAGCGTGCCGCCGCCGAAGGCGGTCACGAAAGCGACCGTGAACACGCCCACCGCGTCCATCCGCTTGCCGTGCGCCTCGGCGAAACCCGAGAAGGCGAACGCCAGTACCGCCACCAGCTCGATGGCCGCCACGGCCACGCCGGCATCCAGCGTCATCGCGCCGCCGTCGCCGCGCGCAACAGCACGATCAGCGCGCCGGCACCGCCCTGCGCCGGGCGCGCCTGGCAGAACGCCAGCACCTCGTCGCGCTGCGAGAGCCACAGCCGCACTTTGTGCTTGAGCACGGGCTGACGGTCTTTCGAGCCCAGCCCCTTGCCGTGCACGATGCGCACGCAGCGCATGCCGCGCCGGCCGGCGGCGCGCAGGAAATCCGCCAGGGCGGCGCGCGCCTGCTCGACGCGGTGCCCGTGCAGGTCGATCTCGTCCTGGATCACCCAGTGACCGCGGCGCAGCTTGCGCAGCACCTCCGGTCCGATTCCGGGGCGGCGGAAAGACAGCGCTTCGTCGGTGTCGAGCAGCGTGTCGACGTCGATCTCCTCCGCCACCGATTCGGTGAGCACAGCCGCGTCGTCGCGTGCGCGGCTCAGCGCCAGCGGCGCCCGCGGGGCGGGCGGAAAATGGGCGCGCCCGCTGGGCGGCAGCGGCGCCACGCCGAGCGCCGCCATCGCGCGACGGAAGTCTTCGTCCGGCGGCGTGGCTCGCTTGCGCGGCGGCGTCGCGGCGCGCAGGGCCGCGAGATCCTGCAGGCGTTTGTAGCGCGTGCCGCGCATTTCCTCACGCATCGCGCTGGCGCGGGATGACGTGGCCCAGGCGCGCCAGCCAAAGACGCAGAAACGGGGCGGTGGTGAGTGTGGTCGCCAGGGCCATCAGCACCAGCATCGTGAACACCGACTGCGGAATGACGCCCAGGTCATAGCCCACGTTGAGCACCACCAGCTCCATCAGGCCGCGCGTGTTCATCAAAATGGCGATCGCGCGCGCCTCGTCGGCGCCGACGCCGGCCAGCCGCGCGCCCAGGTAACAGCCGCCGAATTTTCCCAGGTAGGCAAGCGCGATGAAGGCCGCGCACCACAGCCACAGTTCGGCGCTGGCGAGCCCCTGCACGTCGGTGCGCAGCCCGGTGAACGTGAAGAACACCGGCAGCAGCAGCGTGGTGACGAGCGGGCTGACGCGCTCGCGCCAAGCCGCCACCAGCGCGCGCCGGTCGTGCAGCAGCATGCCGACCAGAAAACCGCCGAAGAGGGCGAAGATGCCGATCTGGTAGGTGGCGATCGCCGCCGCGAAGGCCGCGATCAGCACGATCGCCAGCGCATTGCCGGTGAGCGGCTCGGCGGCGCTCGTCGTGCGCGCAAGCGCGGTGCGCAGCAGCGGCCGCACGAGCCAGAAGGCGAGCGCGGCCAGGGCCGCCAGTGCCGCCA
>JANWUU010000080.1 GCA_025057735.1 Burkholderiaceae bacterium | reverse complement strand
GATACGGCGCTTGTCCCAGACGGTCTCCAGCATCGCGGTGATCGCCAGCTCCTGCGCCTTGCGCCAGTAGCTTTTCTCGGGCGACAGAAACAGGTTCTTGGCCAGTTGCTGCGAAATCGTGCTGCCGCCGCGCGCCGGCCGCCCCCGCTGCCGGTTGGTCTCGTAGGCCTTTTTCACCGCCTCCCAGTCCACGCCGTCGTGTTCCGGAAAGCGCGCGTCCTCGGCGGCGATCACGGCGCGCTTCAAATGCACGCTGATGCGTTCGTACGGCACCCACTGATGGCGGATGGCACCCGGCGGCGTGCGCTGCGCCAGCCGCTGCTGCTCGCGACGCATGAAGGCGGTGCTGCCCGGGTTCTCGTGTTTCCAGTACAAAACGTGGCCGAGGAACCACGCCTGCAACGCCAGCAGTGCCAAGCAGGCCAGCGCCAGCAGCCGCCCGAACCAGCGCAGCGCGGCGCGGCGCCAGGTCATCGCGCGGCGGCGGTATCGGCGTGCTCGGCGTCCAGACGGCGGCGCAGTTCCCGGTACACGGGCGCGGTGTCGGGCCGCACCCCGCGCCAGACGTGAAAAGACTCGGCGGCCTGCTCGATGAGCATGCCGAGGCCGTCGCAGACGTGGCGCGCGCCGCCGCGCTTGGCGAGCTCCATGAACGGCGTGGGCCGCGGCGCGTACACGAGGTCGTAGGCGAGCGTGCAGTCGTCGAAGGTCTCCGGGTCGATCGGCGGCGCCTCGTGGCTGAGGCTGCTGGCGGTGCCGTTGATCACCAAATCGAAGTGTTCGGCCGGCACCTCGTCGAAGTGAATCGCCTCGATGCCGAACTCCTCGGCCAGTTCCTGCGCGCGGCCGTGCGTCCGGTTGGCCACCGCGATCCATTTCGGCTTGGCGTCCAACAACGCCCCAATGAGCCCGCGCACGCCGCCGCCGGCGCCCAGGATGAGGACCGCCGCGCCTTCGATCTTGAACTTCATCCGCTGCGTGACGTCGCGTACGAACCCGATGCCGTCGGTGTTGTCGCCCAGGATGCGGTCGCGCTCGAACTTCAGCGTATTGACGGCCGACGCGACGCGCGCGCGCGGCGTCAGGTCGTCGGCCAGCTTGGCGGCATCGATCTTGAACGGGATCGTGACGTTCAGTCCCCGGTAGCCGGCCTCGCGCAGCCCGAGGGCGAACTCCTCGAAGCCGTCCAGCGGCGCCTCCAGCTTCTCGTAGCTGATGTTCTGGTGCGTCTGCCGCGCGAACAGCAGATGGATCTCCGGCGAGCGCGAGTGCGCCACCGGATGCCCGACCACCGCGTAACGGTCCGGCGCGGCTGCCGTCGCGCCGCGCGCCGCCTGGCCGTTGTCCCTGCGTCGCGTCATGGTCTGCCGCCTGCCGGCGCGCCGGCGGCGCGCGTGGCCAATTGATCGTTGGTGAACACCCAGGTCCGCGTGATTTCGAGGATGTCCGTATCGCGCGCGATCTCCGGCGGGAACGGCGGATACGGCGCCGCTAATTTAACAATTCGGCGCGCCGCCCGATCCAGCACGGGCGAACCCGAGGACTGCTCGACGATCGCGTCCACCAGGCTGCCGTCCTTGCGGATCGCCACCGTCAGGCGCAGCGAGCCGTAGATCTTGCCGCGCGCCTCCTCCGGGTAATTCTCGTTGCCGATTTTCTCCACCCGTGCGCGCCAGTCCTCGACGTAGCGGGCGAACCGGTACTCTGAGGTGCTCGGCATGAAGAAGTGTTTGCGCGGGCGCTTCTGGTAATCGGAAATCGCCTTGTCGATGATCGCCTGCTGCCGCGCCAGCGCCTGCCGCAGCTCCTCGGCGCTACCGCTTTCGGCCACCATCGGCCGGGCCTCCTTGCGGGGCGGTGACTGCGCCAGCTGGCCGGCCTTCAGCTGCGCCAGCAGCTTCTTCTGCTCCTCCTCCAGCTGCTGCACCGTGCGCCGCGCCGCCTCCAGCGTGTCGCCGTCGGCCACCTGAAAGGCGTTCGGCAGCGGCGAGGTGCGGCGGCCATCGTCGTGCGCGCCACCGCCGTCCAGGTTGGCCTGCGCGAGCGCTTCGGCCCGCCCGGGGGCGGTATCACTGCGTGCGTTGACCAGCACCACCTCCAGCGGCGAAGCGGCCTGGCGCCAGCGCAGGACCTCCGGATCGACGAAGCGCAGGGCCAGCACGGCAGCGTGCACCGACAGCGACAGCGCGAAGGCCGACATCAGAAAGCGGTCGCCGAGGACGCTGCCAGCGGTGTGCACGGAGACGGCGCGCAGTGCAGTGAATCCGCGATCGATTGTAGCCAGCGCCGCCTTACGCCGACGGCGCGGGCGCGGCGACGGAAGCCGGGAAATCGTCGCCCAAATCGGCCATTTCGTCCTCGGCCGCGACCGACACCGCGGCCGAGGCCTCCAGCACGCGGTGCACGCGCGCCTGCAGCGTCAGGTCGATTTCGTCGGTGCCGAGGATGTCCAGTTCCAGACGCGCGCCGCGCGCCAGTTCCGGCATTCCCGGTAGGCGCGTCACGAACGGTAGACCATCCAGGCGCAGCACGTCGCCGGAGAGCACCGTGGCGCCGATGCGCTGCACGTTTTCCTGCCGTAGCCAGCGCAGGCACCAGTAACGCTCCATGCGCGCCTGGAACTCAGCGTAGGCGGCCGCGGCCGCCTCGAACGCCGAGATGGCGGCGAACAGGTCGGCGTCGTTGCCGGCGTACGGGGCGGGCGCGCCGCGCACGGCCGCAATGATCTGCCGCTGGTTGACGAGATCCACGTAGCGTCGCAGCGGCGAGCTGCTCCAGGCGTACTGCGCCACCCCCATGCCCTCGTGCGGCGCCGGCGTGGTACTCATCTTCACGCGCCCGAGCCCCTGCTGCAGCGACTGCGACCGATAGATGGCGGCACGCTTGGCCTGCGCCAGCCAGCCGCCCCAATGGCTGTTGGCGAGGATCATCAGCTCGGCGACGATGAGGTCCAGCGGCGCGCCGCGCCGGCGCGGACGGATCGTGACGTGCGCGCGTTCGTCGAGGGTGTCGCCGGCTGGCTCCACCAGCACCGCGTATTCGATGCGGCCGAGCGGCTCGGGCCGGCCGCGCACCCGTTCGCGCTCGGCGAGCAGCGCGCGCGCCAGCCGCCACAGCAGCGTCAGCTCGTGCGCGAACGGTACGTCGCCGAGCGCACCGGCGGCGATGCGCTCCTCCGTGACGACCTCGTCGAGGCGATCGTGGCGCAAGTTGGCCGCGATGCGCACCCGTTCCACGCGCGTCTCGAAGCGGCGCGGCCTCCAGTCCTCGCGCGAGCAGTCCACGTACAGCGAGACCACGGGCACCGTGCGGCCGGCGGCGAGCGAATAGGCGTCGATCCATGCCGGCGGCAGCATCGTGATCTTCAGCGCCGGCGCGTACACGGTGGACAGCCGCGCGCGCGCCACCGCCTCCAGCGCATGCTCGCGGCCGAGGGCGACCGCCGGCGCGGCGATGTGGATGCCGACGCGCACGCCGTCGGCGTGCTCGCGCACCGAGAAGGCGTCGTCGATCTCGGTGGTGGCGGAATCGTCGATCGAGAAAGCCGCCACCTCCGTCAGCGGCAGATCGTCGGCCGGCGGCGGCGCCGGCAGGTCGGCCGGAAAGCCGGTGCCGCGCGGAAAATGCTGGGCGAGGAAGCTGTCCAGATGCCAGCGCAGCGGCGAGGCGATCGCCCCGTTGGCGAGCAACAGGCGCAGCGGCGACAACTGCCGCTCGAAGGCCGCCGCTTCCAGCGCCTTGTATTCGACGGCGTTCTTGTCGGGGCGCAGCAGCAGCGCCAACGCCTGGCGCGCGATCGGCTCCGGCACCCGGCCGGCGACCAGTTCGGCCACGTACTGCTGCTTGAGCGCCTCCTGGCGCCGCTTGCGCTCCAGCGCCGCCAACGCCGCCTGCAGGATCTCCGGCGGCGCCGGCCGGAAGCGGCCGCGGCCCTTGCGGTGGAAATACGCCGGCGCGCCCTGCAGGCGCAGCAGGATCGCGGTGGCCTGCACCGCGGTCGGCACGCCGCCGAAGTACTCGCGCGCCAGTTCCTCGAAGCCGAACTCCTGCTGCGGGGCGCACTGCCACAGGAAGTCGAGATCGATCTGCTCGGCCTCCTGCTGCGCCTGCGGCAGCAGCAGCGCCGGCGGTGGTGCGTCGAAGCGCAGCAGCACGTGCCCGTGCTTGACCTTCACCCGCCGACCGCCGGGCAGCTCGACCTGGCTTGCGCCCTCGGTGGCCGCCAGCACCGTGCCGGCGCGCAGGGCGCCTTCCTCCTCGAATAGCACGTAAGCACTCATCCGCTACAGGCGCGCCACGAAACGCTCGATCCCGCGCAGCATCATCTCCACCGCCATCGCGGCCAGCACCAGTCCCATCAGACGTTCGTACGCCAGCGTCACCCGCGCGCCCAGCAGCCGCTGCAGGCGCTCGGCGAAGGCCAGCACGAATGCGCTCGCCGATAGCGCCAGCGCGATGGCCGCGATCCACAGCATCGTCTTGTCCGGCTCGCGCGACACCAGCAGCAGCACGGTGGCCAGCGCCGACGGTCCGGCGAGCGCCGGCACCGCAGCGGCACGATAAACGGTTCGCCGCCCGGCAGCGGGCCGAACACCCCCTCCGGCGGGGGAAACACCATGCGGATCGCCACCAGCATCAGCACCACCGCGCCGCCGATCTGCAGGCTCAGGTCGGACAGTCCGAGCAGGTCGAGCAGCGGCCGGCCGACGAACGCGAAGGCCGCCAGCACCGCGAAGGCGATCAGACACTCGCGCAGCACCACGCGGGTGCGCCGCGCGCGCGGCACCTCGCGCAGCGCACTGATGAACAGCGGCACGTTGCCGAACGGGTCGAACACCAGCAGCAGCAGCACCACGGCGGAGACGAAGCCGGCTTCCATGCGAAGCTCAGGCGACGTCCAGTTCTTGCCCGCCCGTGACGCGCAGCAGGTCCGCCGGCGCGATCTCGAACAG
Source organism: Burkholderiaceae bacterium (assembly GCA_025057735.1). The sequence goes on along the minus strand of JANWUU010000080.1, from coordinate 602 downwards.
GCAGTGCGGCGTGCCGCCGGCGGCCCACACGGTGGCGAAGCGGCGCAGCGAAACGTCCACGAAGGTGGTCAGCGCGCGTGCGTGCGCCAGCGGCGGCACGCCGCCGATCGCATAGCCGGTCTGCGCGCGGACGAAGTCGGGCGCGGCACGCTCCACCGGTTCGCCCAGTGCCTGCGCCAGGCGGGCCTCGTCGACGCGCCGGTCGCCGGCGACGACCACCAGCACGGCGCGCTCGGAGCGCAGCGCGCGGAAGACGAGCGACTTGGCGATGCGGGCGACGTCGACGCCGAGGGCGGCAGCCGCCTGCTGGGCCGTGCGTGCCGCCACCGGCAGGGCGATCACGCGCGTCGCCAGCCCGGCGCTGGCGAGTCCTGCCTGCACACGCTGCGCGGACGGCGGCAGCGGCGCATCCGCCCCGCTCATCAGACCGTCAGCCCGCCGGCGACCTCGATCACCGCGCCGTTGATGTAGCTCGCCTCGTCGGAGGCCAAAAATGCGTACACGTTGGCCACCTCCTCGGGCCGGCCAAGCCGCTTCAGGGGCACGCGGTCCACCAGCGACTGCATCACCTTGTCCGGAATGGTCTCCAAAATGGACGTGCG
>JANWUU010000023.1 GCA_025057735.1 Burkholderiaceae bacterium | reverse complement strand
ACGCGCGCCAGCGTGCGCCGGCCGGAGACGCGCGAATTTCCGCAGGAGGCTTACCTTGCGGCGGTGGCGCGCGCCAAGGAGTACATCGCCGCCGGCGACGTGATGCAGGTCCAAATCGGCCAGCGCATCCGCAAGCAGTATGCGGACGCGCCGCTGTCGCTGTACCGCGCGCTGCGCACGCTGAATCCGTCGCCGTACATGTACTACTACGACTTCGGCGACCATCACGTGGTGGGCGCCTCGCCCGAGATCCTGGTGCGCTGCGAGCGGCGCGGCGAGGATCGCATCGTCGCCATCCGACCGATTGCCGGCACGCGCCCGCGCGGCGGCACGCCGGAGCAAGATGCCCAGCTGGCGCAGGAGCTGGCCGCCGATCCGAAGGAGCGCGCCGAACATCTGATGCTGATCGATCTGGCCCGCAACGACATCGGCCGGATCGCGCAGATCGGCAGCGTCAAGGTGCCGGAGCAGTACGTCATCGAGCGCTATTCGCACGTCATGCACCTGGTCAGCCACGTGGAGGGCACGCTCGCCCCCGGCCTGTCCAACCTGGATGTGCTGCGCGCCACCTTTCCGGCCGGCACGCTCACCGGCGCACCGAAGGTGCGGGCGATGGAGATCATCGACGAACTGGAGCCCGTGAAGCGCGGCATCTACGGCGGCGCGGTCGGTTACCTGTCCTTCGCCGGCGACATGGACCTGGCGATCGCGATCCGCACCGGTGTCATCAAGGACCACGTGCTGTACGTGCAAGCGGCTGCCGGCATCGTCGCCGACTCGGTGCCCGAGATGGAATGGCGGGAGACCGAGGTCAAGGCGCGTGCCGTGCTGCGCGCCGCCGAGCAGGTGGAAGATGGCCTCGATGGCGACTGACGGCTGCGCCGGCCGGATTCAGGGTCGCGCGCCCGTGCGCGGGGAGGTCCGATGCTGCTGATGATCGACAACTACGATTCCTTCACCTACAACCTGGTGCAGTATTTCGGCGAGCTGGGCGAGACGGTGCGCGTGTTCCGCAATGACGAGATCACGCTGGACGAAATCGAGCGGCTGGCGCCGGACCGCATCTGCCTGTCGCCCGGTCCGTGCACGCCGAACGAGGCCGGCGTGACGCTTGCCGTGATCGCGCACTTTGCGCCGCGCGTGCCGATCCTCGGGGTGTGTCTCGGCCATCAGGCGATCGGGCAGGCCTTCGGCGGCCGCGTCGTGCGCGCGCAGCGGCTGATGCACGGCAAGACCGACGCGATCGAGCATACGGGGCAGGGGGTTTTCGCCGGCCTGCCGATGCCGTTGACCGCCGCCCGCTATCACTCGCTGGCGGTGGAGCGCGCCTCGCTGCCCGCCTGTCTGGAGGTGACCGCATGGAGCGCGGATGGGGAAATCATGGGGCTGCGGCACCGCACATGGCCGGTGCAGGGGGTGCAGTTTCATCCGGAATCGATCGCAACCGAGCACGGCCACGCGCTGCTGAAGAATTTCCTCGCCGCATGAGGGGGGCGGCGCTGCTGCTTTCGATGGTGGTGGCGGTGGCGGCACAGGCCTCCGCGCTGCAGGAGTGCCGCCGCAGCGAGCCGGACGGCGCCAACCTCGTGCCCTGCCTGCGGCGCGCGCGCGAGGCGGCTACCGAGGAAATGCTGGCGGCGTTCCTAGACGTGCAGCGGGCGGCAGAGGCGGCCGCCGCACCGGAGGCGGCGCGGGCGGCGCTGAAGCAATCGCAGCGCGCGTTCGAGCGTTACCTGTCCGAACACTGCCACGGCGCGCAGCCGGCGTTTGCCGCCGCGCAGGCGGCGCTGCTCGCCTGCGAGGTCGATCTGCTGCGGCAGCGGGCCGAGGTGCTACAGGCGCTGGACATCGGCGCGCGCGGTTTCTGAGGAGGGCAAGGGGATGGCCATCACACCGACCGAGGCGCTGGTGCGCTGCATCGAGCACCGCGAGATCTTCCAGGACGAGATGCTGTCGCTGTGGCGCAAGCTGATGAGCGGCGAGCTGTCGCCGGTGCAAATTGCCGCACTGACCATCGGCCTGCGCGTGAAGAAGGAGACGATCGGCGAGATCACGGCGGCCGCGCAGGTGATGCGCGAGTTCGCCACCAAGGTCGAGGTCGCGGACCGCACGCACCTGGTGGACATCGTCGGCACCGGCGGCGATGCTGCGCACACGTTCAACATCTCCACCGCCAGCACTTTCGTGGCCGCCGCCGCC
>JANWUU010000018.1 GCA_025057735.1 Burkholderiaceae bacterium | reverse complement strand
GTGCGGGTCTGACCCTTGTTGTCGACCCAGGTGACCTCGAGTTCGTCGCCCTTCTTGCCGCCGGCGAACTTGAACAGCAGGAACGGGTTTTTCGATACCCCCGGCCCGAATTCGCCGGAGAACACGACCCGCCCGGCGTGGCGCACCGTGACGTTGGTGATGAAGTGGGCCGGGATCGGCTTGCCGGCTGCATCCTTGCGCTGACCGGTTTCCATCTCGTGCGTCATCAGCAGGCGCACCTCGACGCCGTCGGGCTGCGCGGTGGCGCGGATTCGGGTCGGCTCGGTCATCGGTTCGGACCTCCGTCAGCCGCCGCAACCGCCCATCGTCACCTTGACCTCGCGGCTGGCGACGAAGAACTGATTGTTTGCCCGCACCACCGCGTACACCGGGGCGGTCTCGGCCATCTTGATACGGGTGTCCACGCGCGGCTCGGTCCCCTGCGGGATGTTGAAACCGGCCACCAGCGCGTTGGCGTTTTTCTCCACGACGATATAGATGTTCTGCGTGTTGGGGATCTTGCTGACGATCCCCACGGAGACCACGGCGCCGTTTTCGGCGATGTCCGGGGCAGTGATCGCGATGTCCTTGCTGGGGGTCGCCGCGCTGCCGCCGAGCGCCTTGACCACGTCGGCCAGCCGCTTGGCCTCGAACGCGGCCTTGTTCCAGGCCGGCTGCTGTGCCAGGGCAGCCGGTAACGTGCCGCCGACCGCCAGTGCCGTGCAGGCCGCCACCGCCTGCAGCAGTTCCCGCCGTTGCTCGTCCATCGCCGTTTCCTTTCCTCGAAATCCGTATCGCGACCGACCGCGCCCGCAAGGCCAAGTTCCCGTGTCCTGCGGCCGGCACCCCGCGACGCTCAGAAGCGCATGCCGAAAGATATCCCGAGCTGATTCTGATGCATTTCGATGCGCTCGGTGGCGCCTGGCGCCAGAACGGACGGGCCGCTGACGGACTGCTTCGGCGCCCGCATGTAGGCCATGTTCAGCTCCGAGGTCGGGCTCAGCGCGTAGGTGAAGCCGACCGTGTAGTGGTCCTTCATGACGCCGGGGGCCAGGATGTTGAACGTCACGTCGCGCGACTGGATCGGGTTGTCGCCGCGGTTGTAGCCGGCCCGCAGCGTGAACGCGCCGCTCAGCTTCCAGGCCACACCGAGCTTGAAGACGTCGATGTCCTGCCAGCCGAAGCCGGGGCCGTTGGCGCTGCCCAGTTGCGCCGGCACCGTGCTCGGGTTGCCGACCGACTTGATCTCGCCGTAGTTGATGCGCACGTAATCGAAGGCGATGGTGAGCGCCGGCGTGGCCTGCACCGCGATGCCCAGCCCATAGTGCGACGGGATGTCGAAGTCGCCGCCCTCCGCGAACAGCCCCTTGTATTTGTCGAAGGGGCTCATGCGCATGCGCGGGGCGTAGGCGGCGCCGAAGGTGGCGATGCCGGCGCGGCCGAAGTAACCCAGCCGCGCGCCGAAACCGGTGGACGAGTCGTAACCCCGGTTGGTAACCGAACCCGGGCTGCTGGAAAACGTCGGATTGTCGAACGCCTGCAGCCCCTGCATCTTGAAGCGCTGGTAGCCGAACAGCGGCGCCAGCCCGACCGCGTGATCCGGGTGGAACTTCCACGCCACCGTCGGCGCGACGATCAGTTGCATCAGGTCCACCCCGAGGCGGCCGTTGCCGCACAGGATGTTGGCCGCGCCCGCGCCGCAGTTGAAGCCGCCGCCCGGATAGTCGGTGTTCATGCCGCCGTTGCCGTAGACGGTCACGCCGAAGGTCCACTGCGGATTGAGGCTCTGCGCGTAGCCCAGGCCGGGGATGAAAAAATGCTCCTTGTCGCTCTCGACGCGGCCGTTGAGGGTCGGAAAACCGGCCCCGCTGCGCTCGGCGGCGCGTACCGGGTTGAACCAGTCGAGCTCGACGTCGAAGCGGTTGCCGGCAAAGGCCATGCTGGCCGGGTTGTTGGCGCCGCCGAAGGCATCATGGGCCTGCCCGATCGAGGCGCCGGCCATCGCCTTGTTTTTCATGCCGTAGCCGTGCGGGAAATAGCCGTTGGTCGCAGCGGCAAGCAGCGGAAACGCGCCGAGTGCGGCGAGAACGGCCGAGCGAAGCGTGCGCTGGCGCATGTCTGTCTCCTCCTCCCCCAATGAGCGGTGATCGCTCAGATGAACAGCGAAATGTCGGCCGAGCCGGCGAAGCCGAGGAACATCGAGGCGCCGCCGAACTGCGTCTGCGGAATGAAGTCCTCCTTGGAGAAACCGAACAGGTCAACCGTCATCTGGCAGCCAATGAACTTGACCTCGCTCTCGATGCAGATGTTGCGCAGCTCCTCCAGCGAGGCCACGCCCTTTTTCTTGATCATGTCCTTCATCATCATCGTGGCCATCGACTCCATCCCCGGCAGCGCCTGCACCAGCACCGGCATCGGCACCGGCATCGGCATGGCGGGATTGGCGAGTGGACTGACCTTGACGTGACTCAGGTCCTTGCGCAGCAACTGCAAACCGTAGAACGTGAAGAAGATCTGCACCTCGTAGCCGAGCGAGGCGGCCGTCGAGGCGAGGATGAACGGGGGGTACGCCCAGTCGAGCGTGCCCTTGCTGGCGATCAACGCCATGCGCTTTTCGGCCACGGAGCCTCCCGGTGGTGGTGTGGTCGGCAGGCGCGCCGCGGCGCTGCCCGGGGAGCGCGCCCGCCGTCGATTACTTGCGCTTCAGGAAAAAGACGTACGTGCCCCCATCCTGCGACGAGGACAGCAGCTCGTGACCGGTCTGCTCGGCGAACGCCTTCATGTCCGCCATCGAGCCGGAATCGGTCGACAGCACGCGCAGCACCTGACCGGAGGCCATTTCGTTGAGCGCCTTTCGCGTCTTCACGACGGGCAGCGGGCACGCGAGTCCGCGCGCATCGAGTTCCTTGTCGTACTTCACCAGCCGTCTCCTTCGTTGCCAGAAAAATTACGGTTGCGCGCGAAACCAAGTATCGCACCGGGGTTATTAACCGCGACCGCGGAAAATTCGTCTACACCCGGCATGGATTGGGGCCCATCACCCGCTTGGGTGATTTGTCCGAGGCGGTCACGTTTCGAGACAATGCCGGCGGGGGACCCGAAGCCGATGCCTGCGCCGCGCATCCCCATCCCGATCAAAGTTGCCCCGGCCGAGGAGGGCGCGTGCGCCGGCGCCGAACCGTTCGCGCTGATGGTGCTCGGCTCCAGCATGGCCCCCGAGTTCGAGCACGGCGACATCGTCATCATCGAGCCGGACGGGCTGGCCACCGACGGCGCTTTCGTGCTTGCGCAGGCGCGCGGCGAGTGGATGCTGCGCCAGTTGCGGCGGCATGGCGGCGGCTGGGTGTTGACCGTGCTCGATGGCAGCGAGCCGCCCCTGCCGATCGAAGATCTCGCCCCGGTGCGTGGCGTGGTGATCCAACGCAACCGCGGCGGCCGGCGGCGACTCACCAAGCGCTACGTCGAGTGAGCGCGCCGGCCGCCGTCGATCTGCCGGCGCTGGCGCGCGTCGTGCAGCGCAACTGCGATCTGGCCGACGCGCAGCACGCGCGCGATGCCTCGCTGTGCACCTACCTGCTGGCGATGCGGGAGTTTTACCGCTGGGACGCGCGCGCCGCGCTCGGCGCGCCGCTGCCGCGCGCGGCCGTCGGAACATGGATCGCCCAGCGGGAGGCGCGCTGGGAGGAACTGCGCCAGACGGCCGCCCGCTTCGGCCCGTTGCCGCTCGCCGGCGGCATCGACCCCTTCGACGAGAGGGCCGTCAATGCGCTGCTGATGCCCGCGGGTCTGGTCTATGGGGCCGGCGTCGGCCGCTTCGGTGCGCCCTTGTTTTTCCTCGCTGACCTAGCCGCCAGCGAGACGCGCGATGGCGCGCGCGTACTGCTGCTGGAGCGCGAGCACGCGCGCGGCCTGTGGGCGCCGCCGGCGCTGGCGCGCGGCGGCACTATCGTGGTTCGCAAGGATGCGCTGCGGCGGTGGCTGTGGACGCTAATCGAGGGCGCGCAGCGGCGTGCGCGCGCCGATGCGCTGACGCTTGCGCTGCGCCTGCAGCCGGGCGAAGCCGATGGGGCGCGGCTGGAAGCGCTGGCGGAGCGGCTGATTGAATCGCTGGTGCTGCATGAACTGGGCGAGCTGCGCGCTGGTGCGCTGCTCGGCAGCGACTGGGAGGACATGCTGGCGGCGCTCGCAGACCGGCGGGCGGAACTCGTGGCGCGCGCGGTGCGTGACTTGCTGGCCGACGCGCTGGTCACGCTGCCGGCGCTGGCCGAGCGCGCCGCCGTCGATGCCCTGCTGGTGTGGTTCGCGCAGTTCGACGGTCTGCGACGGGCGCTCGCCCCGGAGTGGCTCGACCTCTACGAACCGCCCTTCGATGGCAGCGGCCTGCAGCGCATCCGCACGGAGGCGGCGCGCCAGGCGCGGCGCTGGCACGAGACGGCCACCAGCCTGCTGACCGCCTGGCGCCACGGCGGCGCCCCCGCCGCGCGTGCGCGCGCAGTAGCCCTCGTCTCCGGTCAGTGAGCGGCGCCTTCGTACCAGGCGAGCTTCTCGCGCAGCCGCACCACCTCGCCGACGATCACCAGCGTGGGCGGCCGCAGCCCCGCCTCGGCGGTACGGGCGGCCAGGTCCTTCAGCGTCGCGGTGACCACGCGCTGCTGCGGCACGGTCGCCTGCTGCACCACCGCCGCCGGCATGTCGGCCGGCAACCCGTGGGCGATCAGCTGCTCGCACAGCGCCTGAAG
>JANWUU010000014.1 GCA_025057735.1 Burkholderiaceae bacterium | reverse complement strand
CGGCGGCAGCGCCGCGGAGACCAGCACCGCAAGCGACGCCCCGCAGGCCCGCTGGTCGTCCTTCAGCTTGGCGATCCATGCCGGCTGCCAGTGCTTGGTGTTCTTGGTCTCCCAGACGATCGTCCCGCAGGGGGCGAGCGCTGCATCGCGCACCTCCTGCAACAGATCGGCGCCGGCCGTGCCTTTCGGTACCGGCCGGATGACGTCGCGCGGAAACTGCGCGGCGAGCGCCGCCTGGATGTCGAGCTCCAGCACTTCGCCCTGCAGCTCCTGCGAACCCTGCTCGCTCTTGCGGCGCGCCTCCTCCAGCAGCCGCTTCAGGTCCTCGATCGTCTTGTCTTTCTCCTGCAGTTTCAGCCGCTGTTCCTCGGCAACGATCTGGCGTACCCGCTCCTCCCATTCGCGGCGCTGGCCATCGACCCGGCGCGCGATCTCAAGCTCCAGCGTGCGCTCCCGCTCGGCCAGCTGTGCGGCCTGCTGGCGCAGCGCAAGCTCCGCCGCCTGCGCCTGCGCCAGCTGCTGCCGCATCTGCGCGAGTTGCTGTTCGAAATGCCGGATCTGCAGTTGCGCCTCTTCGCGCAGACGGGCCGCCTCCTGCGCCGCCATCTGCTGTAACCGTTCGCTCGCTTCCGCGCGCAGCTTCGCCTCCAGTTCGGCACGCGCCTGCTCAAGCGCCTGCTGCTGCGCCTGCGCCAGTGCCTCGGCGCGCCGCTGCGCCTCTTGCTGCGCGGCCTGCGCCTGCGCCAGTTGCTGGGTAAGTTGCTGCAGCTCGGCCTGGTGACGCTGGGTAAGCGTCGCCTCGACCTCGCCGCGCAACTGCGCGGCCAGTGTGTTGGTCAGCGGGAAACGATGCCCGCACTGCGGGCACTTCAGGGTCACGTCGTTCATGTCCGCTCCGCCGGGTGGCGCACGCAGCATAGCGAGGCGGCCGGCCACCGCCCACGCCGGCAAGCTTGCCGGCGACTGCGGCCGCGGCGTGGATAATCCGCGCCCCTGCACCGTTGTCGCGCCCACGCGGGCGCTGTGAGCCGATGGCACTGAAATGCGGCATCGTCGGCCTGCCCAACGTCGGCAAGTCGACCCTTTTTAACGCGCTGACCAAAGCCGGCATTGCGGCCGAAAACTATCCGTTCTGCACGATTGAACCGAACGTTGGCATCGTCGAGGTGCCCGATCCGCGGCTGGCGGCGATCGCGGCCCTGGTCAAGCCGGCGCGCGTCGTGCCGGCAACGGTCGAGTTCGTCGATATCGCCGGCCTGGTAGCCGGGGCGAGCAAGGGCGAAGGACTGGGCAACCAGTTCCTGGCCAACATCCGCGAGTGCGATGCGATCGCGCACATTGTGCGCTGCTTCGACGATCCGAACGTCGTTCACGTGGCCGGCCGCGTCGATCCGGTGGCCGACATCGAGGTCATCCACACGGAGCTCGCGCTGGCGGACCTGCAGACGGTGGACAAGCAGCTCGCCAAGTGGAGCAAGGTGGCGCGCGCCGGCGGCGACAAGGAAGCCCAGCGGCTGGTGGCGGCCTTGGAGAAAATCGCCCCGGCGTTAAACGAGGCGCGGCCGGCGCGCAGTGTGGAACTCGCCGACGAAGAGAAGGCGGCCTTGAAACCCCTGTATCTGCTTACGATGAAGCCGGCCATGTACGTGGCCAACGTCGCCGAAGGCGGTTTCGAGAACAACCCACTGCTGGCGCGGGTGCGCGACTACGCGGCGCGCGAGGGTGCGCCCGTGGTGCCGGTGTGCGCGAAGGTGGAGGCGGAGATCGCCGATCTGCCCGAGGAGGACCGCAAGCTTTTCCTTGCCGACCTCGGCATGCAGGAGCCAGGCTTGAACCGCGTGATCCGCGCCGCCTATGCGCTGCTCGGATTGCAGACCTTCTTCACCGCCGGGCCGAAGGAGGTGCGCGCGTGGACCGTGCGGCGCGGCGCGACCGCGCCGCAGGCCGCCGGTGTCATCCACAGCGATTTCGAGCGCGGCTTCATCCGCGCCGAAACCATCGCCTACGAGGATTTCATCCGCTACGGCGGCGAAGCGGGTGCGAAAGAAGCCGGCCGGCTGCGGTTAGAGGGCAAAGACTACGTGGTGGCCGACGGCGACGTGATGCACTTTCGGTTCAACGTCTGAGCCGTGGGACGTAACTCCAAGCCGGTGCACTCCCTCGTCTGCGGCCGCTCGCGGCCGAACGGCGGCAAGTTGCGGCCACGCGGTTCGCTGGGCAAACTTGTGAGCACCGCGCTCCGTCTCTATCGTCGGCTGCCCGAAAACCTCGCGAGCAGCCTCCGGCCTGAGCGCGCTGCGGCCCCGGCGAGTGTTCGTGCAGCAGTGAAGGGATGGCCACAACGATGACCGTGCGCATCGCGCAATTGAATCTGTATCCGGTCAAGGGCTGCCGCGGCGTGTCGCTGACGCGTGCGGCGCTTGCGCCGACCGGGCTGGTGGTCGATCCGCACGGGGCGGCGATCGGCGACCGCGAGTGGGTGGTGGCCGGCGCGGACGGCGAGTTCCTCAGCCAACGCGAGCATCCAAGGATGGCGCTGATCGAAACGCGTCTGACCGGCACGCATCTGCGCCTGAAGGCGCCCGGCATGCTGCTGCTGGAAGTACCCTACGCGTCGGAGGGCGACGTGGTGGAGGTGCGCGTGTGGAACGACACCGTGCCCGCTGTCACGCAGGGCGAGGTGGCCGACGCCTGGCTGACGCAGTTTCTGGGAACGCCTGCACGCCTGCTGCGTTTCGACCCCGAGCACACCCGTCTGGCGGATACGGCAGCCACCGGCGGAGTGGTCTCGCCCTTCAAGTTTGCCGACGCCTTCGCGCTGCTGGTGACGAACACCGCCTCGCTGGCGGACCTGAACCGCAGGCTGGACGGGCGCGGCGGGCCGGTCGGCATGGAGCGCTTCCGCCCCAACATCGTGCTGGAGGGGCTGCCGGCCTACGAAGAGGACCACGTGCGGGCGCTGCGCGTCAACGGCGCGACGCTGCGGCTGGTCAAGCGCTGTGCGCGCTGCACCGTGCCGGGCGTGGACCCGGCCACCGGCACGTACTCGGATCTCGTGCCCGATGCGCTGGCCGCCTACCGTCGCTTCGACGACGGCGTGATGTTCGGGATGAATGCCATCGTCGCGCAAGGCGAGGGCTGCGAGCTGCGCGTCGGCGATGCGGTCGAGGTGGAGCTTGCGCTGTGAGGCGGGCGCGGCCGACGCGACGCGCGTTCCTGCTCGGCAGCGCCGCAG
>JANWUU010000343.1 GCA_025057735.1 Burkholderiaceae bacterium | reverse complement strand
GTAGGCCGGCTGCCTCGTCGTAAATCCAGCCGCAGATCAGGCACATGAAGGTCCGTGTCGCTTGTGCGGTCGCAGTCGTCATCCGCCGGAATTCTTCAAGGTTTTCGATAAGATACTGAGCGCGCCGCATCATAGCCTGTGGCTCGAAAAGCGGGCGAATTCCGGGTCATCCCGCCCCGCAGCCGGCCCACCTTGCCGAGCCGGGTCACCCGCGCCGAGCCGTCATCCGACCAGATCCGAGGGGCTTGCCGCCGTGAGCAACAACGAACGCCTGTTCGAACGCGCCCAGCGCAGCACACCCGGCGGGGTCAATTCCCCCGTGCGCGCTTTCCGGTCGGTGGGCGGTGTCCCGCGCTTCATCGAGCGGGCCCATGGGCCGTACCTCTGGGACGCCGACGGCCGGCGTTACATCGACTACATCGGCTCCTGGGGTCCGATGATCGTCGGCCATGCCCATCCGGAGGTGGTGGCTGCGGTGCAGGAGGCTGCCGCGCGCGGACTCAGCTTCGGCACCCCGACCGAGGCCGAAGTGCGCATGGCCGAGGAACTGCTGCGGTTGGTGCCGTCCCTGGAGCAGGTCCGCCTCGTGTCCTCGGGCACCGAAGCGGCGATGAGCGCGTTGCGCCTGGCGCGCGGCGCCACCGGCCGCCGTATGATCGTCAAGTTCGAGGGCTGTTATCACGGACACGCCGACAGCCTTCTCGTCAAGGCAGGGTCGGGCGCGCTCACCTTCGGCCACCCCAGCTCCGCCGGCGTACCGGCGGAGATCGCGCAGCACACGCTGGCGCTGGCCTATAACGACTGCGAACGGCTGCAGGACGCTTTCCGCCGCCACGGCGACGACATCGCCTGCGTGATCGTCGAGCCGATCGCCGGCAACATGAACCTGGTCCGCGCGAGCGGCGAGTTCCTGCGTACGATACGCGACCTGTGTACGCGCTACGGCGCGCTGCTGATCTTCGACGAGGTGATGACGGGCTTCCGCGTCGCGCTCGGTGGCGCGCAGTCGCTGTACGACATCACGCCCGACCTGACAGTGCTCGGCAAGGTCATCGGCGGCGGCATGCCGGTGGCGGCGTTCGGCGGCCGCGCGGATGTCATGCGGCACCTGGCGCCCCTAGGTCCGGTGTACCAGGCGGGTACGCTGTCCGGCAATCCGGTGGCGGTGGCCTGCGGGCTGGCCACACTGAAGCTCATTCAAGCGCCGGGATTCTACGACCGACTGGCGGCGCAGACGCGCAAACTCACCGACGGGCTGGTACGCGCCGCCCAGGCGCATCCCGCGATCGAGTTCTGCGCCGATTCGGTGGGCGGCATGTTCGGCATCTATTTCGGACCGCGCGTGCCGACCGATTACGCGCAGGTGCTCGCCACGGACAAGGCGCGCTTCAACGCGTTCTTCCACGCCATGCTGGCGCGCGGCGTGTACCTCGCGCCCTCCGCCTACGAGGCCGGCTTCGTCTCCGCCGCCCACGACGATGGCGTGATCGAGGCGACGCTCGCGGCGGCGGCGGAATCGTTCGCCGCGCTGGCCAACGGCTAGCGGCGGAACCCCGGGCGGGCGAGGCGGCTCGAAGGCGCATGGCCGGCGGCTGGTTCAGACGCGTGCTGCACGGGAGCCTGGCGCTATCGGCGGCGGTGGCGCTGGCGCAGCCGGTGCGCACCGAACACGCGGAGGCGGAGCTGGTGGCGGCCACGGACGCGGTCGTTCCTGGCAGGCCGCTGTCGGTGGCGCTGCGGATCAAGCACGACGAAGGCTGGCACACCTACTGGCAGGTGCCGGGCGACTCCGGCCTGCCGACCCGCATCGCGTGGCAGTTGCCGGCGGGGTGGCGCGCATCGCCGCTAAAGTGGCCGGTGCCGAAACGGCTGCCCGTCGGTCCGCTCGTCAACTACGGCTACGAGGGCGAGGTCCTGCTGCTGGCGGAGCTGACGCCGCCGGCCACGCTCGCCCCGGGCCAGGCGGTGACGCTCGCCGCGCGCGCCGACTGGCTGATCTGCAAGGACATCTGCATACCGGACGGGGCGGACCTGAAGCTCGCGCTGCCGGTGCGCGAGGACGCCGCCCCTTCGCGGCGGGCGGCGCAGTTTGCCGCCGCGCGTGCGCAGGTGCCGCCGCCGCTTGTGCTGCAGGAGGCCGAGGCGACGATCGAGGACGACCGCATCCGGCTGTCTTTCGCCGCCCGCGGCCCGGCGCGTCGCTATGAATTCTTCCCGCTCGAGGAGGCGCGCATCGAGGCGGCGGCGCCCCAGCCGGTGCGAATCGCCGACGGCCGGGTGACCCTGTACCTGACGGCGACCCGTCCGGTGGCGCCGGAATTCCGCCGCTTACGGGGCGTGCTGGTGGCCGAGGGCGGGCCGGCCAACGCCGAGCGGGGCGGCTGGGCCGGACAGATCGAGTTGCCGCTGGTGGCCGGATCCGTACCTGCCCAAGAGGCCAGCCCTGCGGCGGGGTCGCAGACGGCCGATCCGGCGCTCGGAATCTGGCTGGCGCTGGCCGGCGCCTTCCTCGGGGGCCTGATCCTCAATCTCATGCCCTGTGTGTTCCCGGTCCTGAGCCTCAAACTGCTGTCGCTGGTGCAGCACCAACGGGCCGAGGATGCCGCCCGCATCGCGCATCCGTCGCTGCGCGCGCACGGGTTCGCCTACGCGGCCGGGGTCGTCGCGAGCTTCGTCGTCCTGGCAGCGCTGTTGCTGGCGCTGCGCGCCGCCGGCACCCAGCTCGGCTGGGGATTTCAGCTGCAGACACCGGCGGTGGTGGCGGCGCTGGCGGCGCTGTTCTTCGTCATCGGGCTGAACCTGCTGGGTGCCTTCGAGTTCACCTGGGGCGGCGGTCTGGCCAATGTGCGGGCGGCGCGCGAGCTGCGGCCAGACTCGCTCGCCGGCAGCGCCGGCACCGGCGTGCTGGCGGTGGTGGTCGCCGCGCCCTGCACGGCGCCGTTCATGGGCGCCGCCCTGGGTTACGCGATGACGCAGCCGGCGGCGGTCGCCCTGACCGTATTCGCCGCGCTCGGCGCCGGGATGGCCGCGCCGTACCTGCTCTTGACGCTGTGGCCGCGGCTGCTCGCCCGGCTGCCGCGGCCGGGCGCGTGGATGCTGCGCTTCAAGCAGGCCATGGCGTTTCCGATGTTCGGCGCCGCCGTCTGGCTGCTGTGGGTGCTGGCGCAGCAGATCGGCGCCGACGGCGTCGGTCTGACCCTGGCCGCACTCGTGCTGCTGGGGCTGGCGGCGTGGGCGCTTGGCCTGTCCCAGCAGGGGGCGCGGGGCGCGCGCTGGCTGGCCGCCGGCGCCGCGGCGCTCGGCCTGTATGCCGTTGCGCTCGCCACGCAGGCGCCGGCGCTTCCGCCGGCGCGGGCCGGCGCACCGGCCGCCGATGCGGCGCAGGAAAGCGTCTGGCAGCCCTGGAGCCGTGCGGCGATGGAGCGCGCGCTGGCGGCTGGCCGCCCGGTGTTCGTCGATTTCACCGCCGCCTGGTGCATCACGTGCCAGGCCAACAAGCGGCTCGTGCTGACGAGCGACAGCGTGCTGCGCGCCTTCGCCGAGAAAGGTGTCGTGGCGATGCGCGCCGACTGGACCAACCGCGACGAGGAGATCACGCGCGAGCTGGCGCGCTTCCAGCGCAACGGCGTGCCCCTTTACGTCCTATACCGGCCGGACGGCCGCACGCAGGTCCTGCCGGAACTGCTCACCCGCCCGCTCGTGCTGGACGCCGTGCGCGCGCTGTGACGGTTGCTCAGCGGTGCAGCGCCGCCGACAGGCGGCGGCGGTAGCGCGCAACGAGCTCCGGCTGGTCGGCGAGCATCTCGAAGACCGCAAGCATCGTCTTGCGGCCGACGTCGTCGCCGAAGCGGCGGTCCCGCTCGACGATCGCCAGCAACTGCTCGAGCGCCGGTTCGAACTGCCGCTGCGCGATCAGCCGCTGAGCCAACTGCAGACGGGCGGCGAGGTCCTCCGGCGCTGCCGCCACGCGCGCCTGCAGTTCGGCGAGGTCCGGCAGGCGCGCGCTCTCCTTGAGCGCCGCCAGGCGCGTGCGCAACGCCGCGAAGGCCGGCTCGTTCTGGCGGCGTCGCGAGACGGCGTCCAGCACCTGCTCGGCCTCCTGCAGGCGCGGGTCGTCGGGGGCGCCCGGCATGCGGTCCAGCAGCAGCGTCGCCAGATCGGCGCGGGCGGCGTCGTTGTCCGGGTCCAGCGCGATGGCCGCGCGCAGCGCCGTGGCGGCGGCCGCGAATTCGCCGGCGGCGAGCAACTGCGCCGCCTTGCGGCGCTCCAGTTCGCTCGGATTCGGGATCAGGCGGTCGATGAAGGCGCGCAACTGCGACTCCGGCAGCGCGCCCACGAAGGCATCCACCGGTTTGCCGTCGACGAAGGCGATCACGTACGGGATGCTGCGCACGTTGAACTGTGCCGACAGCTCCGGGTTCTCGTCGGAATTGACCTTCACCAGGGCGAAGCGCCCCTTGTAGTCCCGCTCCAGCTTCTCCAGCAGCGGTCCGAGCGCGCGGCACGGCCCGCACCACGGGGCCCAGAAGTCCACCAGCACCGGGCGTTCGCGCGACGCCTCGATCACGTCGCGCGTGAAACGGTCTTCGGTCGTATCGATCATCGGCGTCCTCCGCCGCCCACTATGGGGGCGGCGGCAGGCTGCCTCAAGCCCCGTGACCGGGTTACTGCGAGAGCTCGAGCATGCCGATACCGGTGCGGCGGTAATAGCCGAAGCCCTTCAGGATGCGGCGGCGCAGGCGCTCGGCGTGCGCGACCTCCAGCGCGCCCTCGATGCGGGCATAGGGGATGCGGTAGCGCTGCCCGCCATGGGCGAAGCGCAGCGCCGCCATCGCGACGTTGACGATCAGCGGCCGCAACCCGAACTGCGGCGCCTGCTCCTGAAACCAGCGCGCGACGCGCTCGACGGTTTCGTACGGGGCGACCCGTTTTTCGTTGTCCGCGGGCAGTTCGTCGCCGGCGCAGACCTGCAGGCTGAACGGATACATCAGGCCCTCGGCCAGCTGGATGACGCGGCGCCGGGGCTCGAGCGCGCTGAGCGCGCCATCGGGCCAGCGCGTCCAGGGTTCGGCCGAGCGCACCCAGAAGCGCCCCGGAGTTTCGCTGTCGGCGCGGAACAGGAAGTGTCCGAAGCCGGCCTTGTGGCCGAAGACGTTCGCCAGTGCGTCGTGCGCGCTCAGCGGGTCGGTCTCCGGCGCGAAGGACACGGCGGTCTCGAAGACCTCGACCTCGGGGATGTCGAGGCGGGTGAAACTGAGCCGCGAGTGCACAAAATCGTGCCGGACGGCTGACCGCCGCAACGTGGCGGGCCGCAGGGGCGGGGTCGGGCTCGTCGTGGGTCCTGGCATCGGCTGGGCGGGGCTGCGCGGTGCTGCCGGTCGGATTGTCGGCCGGCAGGCGCCCCGCTGAATCGCGGAGAGGACCTAAGACCTGCCCCCATCTTTCGCCCGGCGGCGCCGGCTGACGACCCGGCGCGACCGGTCCGGCGCGGTGCCAGCATGGATCCGGCTTGAACTCACCGTGGGCCATCCCTACAATTAGCACTCGATCGCGGTGAGTGCTGACGAAGCGCAGGAAATCGCCGCGGCGTCTCTTGTTTCCTGTCAAATCAACGAGTTGCACTAGGAGACCTCATGAAAATTCGGCCATTGCACGATCGCGTGATCGTCAAGCGCTTGGATCAGGAACGGAAAACGGCCTCGGGCATCGTGATCCCGGACAACGCGGCCGAAAAACCCGACCAGGGTGAGGTGATCGCCGTCGGCCCGGGCAAGCGGGACGACAACGGCAAGCTGATTCCCATCGACGTGAAGGTGGGTGACAAGGTCCTCTTCGGCAAATACGCCGGCCAGACGGTGAAGATCGAGGGCGAGGAATACCTCGTCATGCGCGAAGAAGACCTGATGGGCGTGATCACGGCCTAACGGGGACGGATGCCGGAGCTGTGCGGCCCGGCGGATTGAGGATCTTTTGCGGAGAGTTCTTCCATGGCTGCTAAGCAAGTGTTTTTCGGCGACGACGCGCGGCACAAGCTGGTGCGCGGCGTCAACATCCTGGCCAACGCGGTGAAAGTCACGCTGGGCCCGAAAGGGCGCAACGTGGTGCTGGAGCGCAGCTTCGGCGCGCCCACCGTCACCAAGGACGGCGTGTCCGTGGCCAAGGAAATCGAGCTGAAGGACAAGTTCGAGAACATGGGCGCGCAGATGGTCAAGGAGGTCGCCTCCAAGACCTCGGATGCGGCCGGTGACGGCACGACCACCGCGACCGTGCTGGCGCAGTCGATCGTGACCGAGGGCATGAAGTACGTCGCCGCCGGCATGAATCCGATGGACCTGAAGCGCGGCATCGACAAGGCGGTGGCGGCGGCGGTCGAGGAGCTGAAGAAGCTGTCCAAGCCGACCACGACCAGCAAGGAGATCGCGCAGGTCGGCTCGATCTCGGCCAACCAGGATCCGGAGATCGGCAAGATCATCGCCGACGCGATGGACAAGGTCGGCAAGGAGGGCGTGATCACGGTCGAGGACGGCAAGAGCCTGCAGAACGAGCTGGAGCTCGTCGAGGGCATGCAGTTCGACCGCGGCTACCTGTCGCCGTACTTCATCAACAACCCGGACAAGCAGATCTGCGTGCTGGAGAATCCGTACATCCTCCTGCACGACAAGAAGATCAGCAGCATCCGCGACCTGCTGCCCATCCTGGAGCAGGTGGCGAAGGCCGGCCGCCCGCTGCTGGTAATCGCTGAGGAAGTCGAGGGTGAGGCGCTCGCCACGCTGGTGGTCAACAGCATCCGCGGCATCCTGAAGACCTGCGCGGTGAAAGCGCCGGGCTTCGGTGACCGCCGCAAGGCCATGCTGGAGGACATCGCCATTTTGACCGGCGGCACCGTGATCGCCGAGGAAACCGGCATGACGCTGGAGAAGGCGACGCTGGCGGACCTCGGTCAGGCCAAGCGCGTGGAGATCGCCAAGGAAGAAACCACCATCATCGATGGCGCGGGCGACGCCAAAGCGATCGAGGCGCGCGTGAAAGCGATCCGCCAGCAAATCGAGGAAGCCACCAGCGACTACGACAAGGAGAAGCTGCAGGAGCGCGTGGCCAAGCTGGCCGGCGGCGTGGCGGTGATCAAGGTCGGTGCCGCCACCGAGGTCGAGATGAAAGAGAAGAAAGCCCGCGTCGAGGACGCGCTGCATGCCACGCGCGCCGCGGTCGAGGAGGGCATCGTCGCCGGCGGCGGTGTGGCGCTGATCCGCGCCAAGCAGGCGATCGCCAAGCTCAAGGGCGAGAACGCCGACCAGGACGCTGGCATCAAGATCGTGCTGCGCGCGATGGAGGAGCCGCTGCGCCAGATCGTGGCCAATGCCGGCTACGAGCCGAGCGTGGTGGTCAACCGCGTGGCCGAGGGCAAGGGCAACTTCGGCTTCAATGCGCAGACCGGTGAGTACGGCGATCTGGTCGAGATGGGCGTGCTCGATCCGACCAAGGTGACCCGCACCGCGCTGCAGAACGCCGCTTCGGTTGCCGGCCTGATGCTGACCACCGACGCGATGGTCGCCGAACTCGTCGAAGAGAAAGAAAAAGGCGGCGGCGCCGGCATGGGCGGCATGGGTGGCATGGGCGGCATGGACATGTAAGCCCGCGCCTCACGCCCGCGAAAACGCCCGCAGCTGCGGGCGTTTTCTTTTTTCGCCTTACTTGCGGGCCACCGCATAGCGCGCTAGGGCGCGGGCGCGCGCCTGGGCGTGATCGACGATGGGCGCCGGGTAATCGACGCCGATTACGCAGCCGGCCTGCCGTTGCCGTTGCGCGGGCACGAGCCAGGGCGCGTGGATTTCCTCGGCAGTGAAATTTGCCAATTGCGGTAAGTAGCGTTTGATGAAGCGGCCCTCGGGGTCGAACTTCCTCGACTGCGCGACCGGGTTGAAGATGCGGAAATACGGCTGTGCGTCGCAGCCGGTGGAGGCGGCCCACTGCCAGCCGCCGTTGTTCGACGCCAGGTCGTAATCGTTAAGCTGGCGCGCGAAATAGCGTTCGCCGCGGCGCCAGTCGATGCCCAGATCTTTCGTCAGGAAGCTCGCCACCACCATGCGCAGCCGGTTGTGCATGTACCCGGTCTGGTTGATCTGCGCCATGGCGGCATC
>JANWUU010000333.1 GCA_025057735.1 Burkholderiaceae bacterium | reverse complement strand
GCTGGCGAAGATCGCCGCCCGCTGCATGCTGGGCCGCACGCTGGCGCAGCAGGGCGCGCGCGTGGACGTGGTGCCGCCGTACTTCGCGGTCAAGGAGGCCGTGTTCCCATTCGCCAAGTTCCCCGGCGTGGACACGCTCCTAGGCCCCGAGATGCGCTCCACCGGCGAGGTGATGGGGGTGGGGCGCACCTTCGGCGAGGCGCTGTTCAAGTCGCAGCTTGCCGCCGGCAACGGTCTGCCGCCCTCTGGCACCGTGTTCCTGAGCGTGAAGGACGGCGACAAACCGCGCGCGGTGGAAGTCGCGCGCATGCTGCACGAGATGGGTTACCGCCTGGTCGCAACCCGCGGCACGGCGGCCGCCATCGAGGCGGCCGGCATTCCGGTGCGTACGGTCAACAAGGTCAAAGACGGCCGGCCGCACGTCGTGGACCTGCTGAAGAACGGTGAGATCGATCTCGTCATCACCACGGTGGCGGAGAACCGCGCGCAGATCGCCGATTCGCGCTCGATTCGCACCACGGCACTGGCGCAGCGCGTGACCTACTACACCACGATGGCCGGCGGCCGCGCGGCGGTGGAGGGCATCAAGCACCTGGACCGCCTGGAGGTCTACGACCTGCAGTCGCTGCACCGCATGCTCGCGTAGTCACGGGTTGATTCGGCGCGGCACGCCCGTTACATTCCCGGCCGCTCGCCCCGGCTCCTCCGGGGCGTTGTATTTGTGGGTTTTGCGCGATGCCGATTCCGATCACCGTGCGCGGCGCCGAGCGTCTGCGCGCCGAACTGCAGCGTTTAAAGTCCGTCGAGCGCCCGGCCGTCATCCAGGCCATCAAGGAGGCGCGCGAAAAGGGCGACCTGTCGGAGAACGCCGAATACGACGCCGCGCGCGAGCGCCAGGGCTTCATCGAGGGGCGGATCCAGGAACTGGAGGGCAAGCTGGCCAGCCTGCAAATCATCGACCCGGCGACGGTGGACGCCGGCGGACGCATCGTCTTCGGCGCCACGGTCGAACTGGAGGATCTGACCGCCGCCGAGCGGGTCAAGTACCAGATCGTCGGCGACGACGAGGCCGACATCAAGGCCGGGCTCATCTCCATCTCCAGCCCGATCGCCCGCGCGCTGATCGGCAAAATGGAAGGCGACGTGGTGGAGGTGGCGGCCCCGGGCGGCGTGCGCGAGTACGAGGTCGTCGAGGTGCGCTACGTTTGACGCGCGCCGCGGCGGCGTGCCGGCCGGCGCGTGGCGCCGCGCTTGGCCGCGGTGGCGTCGCGCCGGGGCGCTTGCGCCGGGGCGCTGCGGCGGATTTCCTCCCGACCGGCTTTGCGCACCGCTTCAGGCAATGCCGCCGCCGGTCGCCGCGGCGGCTTTGGCTTGGCCTCCGGGGGGCGGGGCCGGTAAAGCACCAGCAACTTGCCGATCATCTGCACGCGCGCCGCACCCAGCGTCTGCGCGATACGCGCAAAAATGGCTTCGCGTTCGGCTCGGTCGTCGCCCGGCACACGCACCTTGATCAGTTCGTGCGCGGCCAGCGCGCGGTCGATTTCCTTCAGCACGGCGTCGCTCAACCCGGCGGCGCCGAGCAGCACGACCGGATTCAGCCGATGCGCGCGGGCCTGCAGGCGCAGGCGCGTGTCGCGGTCCAAAATCAACTCGCTCATGTCGACAGCGTAACCCACCATGGCGGCTCGCCAACAGCGCGCCAAGCGGGCGTGGATCGAACGGCACCTCGCCGATCCCTATGTGAAGTCGGCGGTGCAACGCGGCTACCGCTCGCGCGCCGCCTTCAAGCTGGCGCAGATCGACGCCCGTGACCGGCTACTGAAACCGGGCCTGGTGGTGGTCGAGCTCGGTGCGGCGCCCGGCAGTTGGACGCAGGTGGTGCTCGAGCGCCTGCGGGGACCGGACGGCCGTGTGCGCGGGCGCATCATCACGCTCGATCTGCTGCCGATGGAGCCGCTGCCAGGGGTGGAGAGCCTGGTCGGCGATTTCCGCGAGCCCGAGGTGCTGGCGCGGCTGGAAGCGGCGCTCGGCGGCGGCAAGGCCGATCTGGTGCTGTCCGACATGGCCCCCAACCTGTCGGGCATTCCTGTCGTCGATGCCGCCCGCAGCGGCGATCTGGCGCAACTGGCCATCGAGTTCGCCCAAGCGCACCTGAAGCGCGATGGCACGCTGCTGCTCAAGGCCTTCCAGGGCTCCGGCTACAGCCAGTTGGTGGAAACGCTGAAGCGGCGCTTCCTGAAGGTGGCCGCGCGCAAGCCGGCCGCTTCGCGCGCCGAGTCGGCGGAAACCTACCTGCTGGCCCGCGGTCTGAAAGAGGTGGCTTGAAAGGCCCCCAAACCGACCCAGATTCAGGGTCGAATCCGTCCGCCGGGAAGCCGCAATCGGCCTAGAATCGGTCGCCACCACCGCCCGTTTCGACAGGAGCCGCCTTTGAACAACAGCATGTTCGCGAAAGCCGCCATCTGGATGGTGATCGCGCTCGTTCTCTTCACGGTCTTCAAGCAGTTCGAAAGCCGTCAGCGGCCAGGGGACACCTACCTGCCGTATTCCGACTTCCTGTCCGAGGTCAAGGCGGGCCGGATCAAATCGGTGCAGATCACCGAGTCCGGGGTCACGCCGGAGGTGATCGCCGTCACGCAGGACGACCGCCGCATCCGCACCGTGGCCACCGTGCTCGACCGCGGCCTGATGGGCGACCTGATCGGTGCCGGCGTCAAGGTCGACGTCAAGCCGCGCGAGGAGCAGTCGCTGCTCACCTCGATTTTCGTGTCCTGGTTCCCGATGCTGCTGCTGATCGGCGTGTGGATCTTCTTCATGCGCCAGATGCAGGGCGGCGGGCGCGGTGGCGCGTTCTCCTTCGGCAAGAGCCGCGCGCGCATGCTCGACGAGAGCAACAACAACGTCACGTTCGCCGATGTGGCCGGCTGCGACGAGGCCAAGGAGGAGGTGCAGGAACTGGTGGACTTCCTGCGCGACCCGAGCAAGTTTCAGAAACTGGGCGGCCGCATTCCGCGCGGCGTGCTGATGGTGGGCAGCCCCGGAACCGGCAAGACGCTGCTCGCCAAGGCGATCGCCGGCGAGGCGAAGGTGCCGTTTTTCTCCATCTCGGGTTCGGATTTCGTCGAGATGTTCGTCGGCGTCGGCGCGGCCCGCGTGCGCGACATGTTCGAGCAGGCGAAGAAGCATGCGCCGTGCATCATCTTCATCGACGAGATCGACGCCGTGGGGCGCCAGCGCGGCGCGGGCCTGGGCGGCGGCAACGACGAGCGCGAGCAGACCCTCAACCAGCTACTGGTCGAGATGGACGGCTTCGAGACCGGCCAGGGCATCATCGTCATCGCGGCCACCAACCGGCCCGACGTCCTCGATCCGGCCTTGCTGCGGCCGGGCCGCTTCGACCGCCAGGTGGTCGTGCCGCTGCCCGACATCCGCGGCCGTGAGCAGATCCTGAACGTGCACATGCGCAAGGTGCCGATCGGCGCCGACGTCAAAGCCGACGTGCTGGCGCGCGGCACGCCGGGTTTCTCCGGCGCCGATCTCGCCAACCTGGTCAACGAGGCGGCGCTGTTCGCGGCGCGGCGCAACGCGCGCGTGGTCGAGATGCAGGACTTCGAGCGCGCCAAGGACAAGATCATGATGGGCGCCGAGCGCAAATCGATGGTGATGTCCGAGGAGGAACGGCGCAACACCGCCTACCACGAGTCCGGCCATGCGGTGGTGGCGAAACTGCTGCCGAAGACCGACCCGGTGCACAAGGTGACCATCATTCCGCGCGGGCGCGCGCTCGGCGTGACGATGCAACTGCCGGAGCAGGACCGCTACGCCTACGACCGCGAGTACCTGCTGAACCGCATCGCGGTGCTGTTCGGCGGCCGTATCGCCGAGGAGGTATTCATGAACCAGATGACCACCGGCGCCAGCAACGATTTCGAGCGCGCCACGCAGATGGCGCGTGACATGGTGACGCGCTACGGCATGAGCGATGTGCTCGGTCCGATGGTGTACGCGGAAAACGAGGGCGAGGTCTTCCTCGGGCGCACAATCACGAAGACGATCCACATGTCCGAGGCGACGATGCAGAAGGTCGACGCCGAGATACGCCGCATCATCGACGAGCAGTACGCCTTGGCGCGCCGCCTGATCGAGGAGAATCGCGACAAGGTCGAAGCGATGGCCAAGGCCCTGCTGGAGTTGGAGACCATCGACGCCGAGCAGATCGACGACATCATGGCCGGCCGTCCGCCGCGGCCGCCGAAGCCGACCGCCTCCGGATCGCCGACCTCCGGCAGCCGGCCCGCGGGCGGCATC
>JANWUU010000330.1 GCA_025057735.1 Burkholderiaceae bacterium | reverse complement strand
CCTGCTCGACATGGGTACGCAGTGGTCGCCCGTCTCCGGCAAGGACGGCATCTACGAAGGGCGTGACCGCAAGACCGGGCAGGTGAAATGGACCGCGACGCGGGTTGATCTGGTGTTCGGTTCGAACTCCGAGCTGCGTGCACTGGCGGAGGTCTATGCCTGTGACGATGCGAAGGAGAAGTTCGTGCGCGATTTCGTGGCGGCCTGGAACAAGGTGATGAACCTGGACCGCTTCGATCTGCAGCAATAAAACGTCCCTCCCTTGCGGCGACGTGCCGCCGCCGGCCGCATGCCGGCGGCGGCTTTTTCATTGCGCCGCCGCGGACCGCGCCGCGATGGCGGCGGCGATGGGCCCCCGCGTCGCCGCGCGCTTATGCGGGTTGCCGCTGCCCGGCGCGGGAGCGCGGCCACAGCCAGCCGGCCACCGTATAGACGAGGACGGTGGTGATCAGGAAGCCGATGCCATAAACGAGTGCGATCAGCACCCAGTCGGCCGGACCGCCCGCGTCGGTAAAGCCGGAGGACGAGACCGCCGCCATCACCACCAGCGCCAGTACACCGCCGGCCAATCCCAGCAGCTCGGCGCGTACCAGCCGGCGCGAATCGAGCGCGCGCTCGCGCCGCAGCAGCCAAACGAAGGCCACGGCAAGCGCCGCCAGTCCCGCCAGGCCGATCCACAGCCAGATGCCGAGCATTTCCTGGAACACCGCCAGGAACACCCACGGGTCGTAGTCCTTCATGCGTTCCTCCGTGACGGTGCGCGCCCTCAGGCGCGCCCCTGCAGCATGGCCAGGTAGGTGGGTTTCAACGCCATGGTCTTCATCACCCAACTGACCCACAGTTCCTCCAGCGGCGCGATCACGCCCGGGAACGACTGCACCAGGTTGTCCTCATAGTCGAACTCGATCAGCATGGCCTGCCCGAGCCGCGTGATGAGCGGGCAGGACGTGTAGCCGTTGTAGGTTTCGCTCGCCTGGGTGCCGGCCAGATCGGCCACCAGGTGATCCACGGCCACCGGTACCTGCCACTTGACGCTGGCGGCCGTTTTGCCCTTCGGCACGCCGGCCACGTCGCCGACGGCGAACACATTCGGATAGCGCACGTGCCGCAGCGTCGCCTTGTCCACCTGCGCCCAGCCCTGCGCGGCCCAGGGGCCCTCCTGCCAACGCAGCGGGCTTTCGCGCACCGCGCGCGGCGCGCGCATCGGCGGCACGACGTTGATGAAGTCGTAGCGATGTTCGATCGAGCCGCCCGGCGTGCGGTAGACCGCGATGCGGCGCCCCAGGTCGATCGACTGCAGCACATGCTCGTAGTGGACCTTGATGCCGCGCTCGCGGTACAGCATGCGCACCCGCTCGGAGACGATCGGCACCGAGAACAGCACCTTGTTGTGCGCCATGTAGTGGAGCTCGGCTTTGCTGCGCATACCGGCGCGCCGCAGCCGATCGTCGGTGATGAACGTGTACTTCAGCGGCGCCCCGGCGCACTTCATCTCGGTGGCCGGCCGCCCGAACAGCCCGACGCCCCCCTTGCGGGCAAACTCCGCCATCGCCCGCCACGTGGCCTCCGCCGCCTGCGGGCTGTGGTAGACGCTGCCCAACCCGTCCTGGCCGATGCGCGCGACCTCCATCCCTTCGATCTGGTCATAGGCGAGCTCCAGACCCGTGGCGAGAATCAGGTAGTCGTACGCGACGCTGCGGCCGCCGCGGGTAACGACCTTTTTGCCGTCCGGATCGATCTCGGCGACCGCTTCCTGTATCCACTCGACACCGCGGGGCACGTAATCGGCGGTGCGCGAAATCGCGTAATCGCGCGGCTTGATGCCCGCGGCAACCAGCGTGTAGCCGGGTTGATACAAATGCTCCTGCCGCGCGTCGATCAGGATGATCTTCGCGCCCTGCAGCCGCGACGACAGCCGCGCCGCGGCGGTGAGGCCCGCGGCGCCGGCGCCGGCGATGACGATCCTCGCCGAGGTCTTCACCGGGTTGTCGGCGTGCGCTGCCACCGGCAGGGCGGCCGTGGCGGTCAAGCCGGCCAGCCGCGCCAGCGCGGCGCGCCGGCCTGGATCGATCGATGCCATGACGCGGTCTCCTCGCATCGTTTCCCGTAACTTCATCTCAAATCTCAATGGCGGTTGGCGCCGTTGCCATCAACGGCGGCGGTGAGCCATGCGCGCAGTCGCGCGACGACCATCACATGGCGCAGGCGGTCCTCTGTTCGCCACGAAAAATCGGCAGCGCCGGAACTGCTGCGCGGCAGCCGTACAACAGGCGGCACCGCACCGCAGGGGGCGCACCCCGGTGACCACGCAGCGAGCACCACCGACAACTCCTTACCCTATCTCGTGTCGGTCGACCGCGCGGCGGCAAAGATGACGCCTCGATGACGCGGCGTCAGCTACGAAGATCACAAAAGAAGCGTGACGAACGCACAGCCGCAACCGTCGAGCCGGGTGCACTTTGCGCCCTGCGGTTGGCGCGCGCTCCGGCCGTCGCGCCATGTCCGGGCCGCTGGCTCGCTGCGGTGCTGGCAGCGCCTGCGGTGCGAGGACCACCGGCCCATCGCATCGTCCTCAGGCCGGACATGCCCTGCGAGGGCTTCCCGCAGGTCCCGGATGGATTCATCCGCGCCTCCTGGCCCTCCCCAGGCGGGCGCGAGTTCGTCCTGTACCGCGTGGCGCCCGGCGAAGGCGGCATCCTCTCCGTCACGGCTTACTCGGCCACACCGATTGCGGCGCGTGTCTTCACCGAGAGCGAGGTGAACGCCCTGGGCCGACCGCCAGCCCGATTCCAGGATCTGATGCTGCGGTTTCCGCCCTTTCGCCGTCCCGTGTTCAAGGCGTGTTCGACATGTACGGAGCGTCCCCGGCGGCCGTGGCGGAGGTGCCGGAGGAAGTCGCCTTCGAGCGCCGGGACACGCAGCTCGCGCAATGGCGGCCCAGCGCGCCCCAGTGATCCACGTCACACACCCGGCCTTCGCCAAGGACCGGGGCCATGCGCGCGGGATCGTCTGCCGCCTGCCGTGCCGCTTGAAGGAGCGCAGCTGGGTAAGGCTGGAGCGCGAGCGCATCAC
>JANWUU010000202.1 GCA_025057735.1 Burkholderiaceae bacterium | reverse complement strand
GATACTCGCTGCGCACGTACACGTAACCGGCGCGCGCGCCGACGGCCAGGGCGGCGATCGTCATGCCCTCGATGAGCGCGAACGGATCGTCCTCCAGGATCAGCCGGTCGGCGAAACTGCCGGAGTCGCCCTCGTCGGCGTTGCAGACGACGTACTTGACGTCGGCCTGCGCCTGCAGCGCCGTGCGCCACTTGATGCCGGTCGGAAAGGCCGCGCCGCCGCGGCCGCGCAGGCCGGCGTCGAGCACCTCCTGCACGATCGCCGCCGGCTCCATCGCCAGCGCGCGCCGCAGCCCGGCAAAGCCGCCGTGCGCCTCGTAGTCGGCGAGCGACAGCGGGTCGGTCAACCCGATGCGCGCGAACGCGAGCCGTCGCTGCCGCTGCAGGTACGGCAGGCGCTCGACCGCACCGAGCGCGAGCGGATGGGCGCAAGGACCGGGGAAGCCGCATTCGAACAGGGAAGCCACGTCCTGCGGACGCACGGGTCCGAATCCGAAGCGGCCGTCGGCCGTCTGCACCTCCACCAGCGGCTCCAGCCAGAACAGGCCGCGCGTGCCGTTGCGCACCAGGTCGATGGACAGACCGCGGCGCGCTGCCTCCTGTGCGATGCGCTGGGCGACGGCGTCGGCGCCTACCGCCAGCGCGGCGACATCGCGCGGTACGTAGATCCGCGTGGCGCTCACGATCGCTCCGGGTGGGCGGCGTCGGCGCGCGCCTGCGCGAGCAGGTCGGCGAGCGCCTCAGGCGTCAGCCGCGCATGCGGTTGCCCGTCGAGCAGCGCGGCCGGCGCGAGCGCGCACAGCCCCAGGCAGTACACCGGCTCCAGCGTCACCGCACCGTCGGCGCTGGTCTGGTGGAACGCGCTGCCGAGCAGCGACTGCGCCTGCGCCGCCAGCGCGCGGGCGCCCATGCTCTGGCAGGCCTCCGCCTGACAAAGCTGCAGCACGTGGCGGCCGGGCGGTTCACGGCGGAAGTGGTGGTAGAAGGTCAGCACGCCGTACACCTCGGCGCGCGAGAGGTTCAGCGCCCGCGCGATCGGCTCGATGGCCTGGGGCGGCACGTACCCGAGCGCGTCCTGCACGGCATGCAGCACCGGCAGCAGCGCGCCCGGCTGGCCCGCGTGGGCCTGCAAAGCGCGATGCACCGCTTCCTCGATGAACTCGGCGGGGGCGGCTGAACCGGCGACCGTCATGGCGGCCTGGGATCCTCGGGCAATCGAGGGGCAAGCGTAGCGCGGCCTGCATCGGGCGTGCGAATCCGGTACTTGCCGGCTATGCCTCGATCAGTCCATGGCGGATCGCGAGCAGCGTCAGCTCGGCCTGGTTGGCGGCACCCAGTTTCTGCTTGATGTTGTACAGGTGTGTGCCCACGGTGGAGGTGGACACCTTCAAGTCGGCCGCGATGCGGTGGACGCTGGCGCCGCGCGCCAGCCGGATGAAGACCTCGAACTCGCGCTCGGACAGCCGCTCCAGCGGCGAGTCGCCGCCGTCCAGCTCCGCCAGCGCCAGCGCCTGGGCGAGCTGCGGATCGATGTAGCGCTGCCCGGCTGCCACCGTGCGCACCGCCTTCAGCAGTTCCTCCGGCGCGCTGCGCTTGGACAGGAAACCGAGGGCGCCCATGCGCAGCGCGCGCCGGGCGTGCTGCGGATCGTCGAAGGCCGACAGGGCGAGCAGATGCGCCTGCGGGTGGCGTGCGCGGATGCGGCGCAACGCCTCCAGGCCGCCGAGCCCGGGCATCGAAATGTCGATGATGCCGACGTCGTGCGCTGCGGGCGTGAACAGGTGATAGGCGGCGTCGCCCGACTCCGCTTCCGCCACCACCGCCACGTCGCCTGCCGTCTGCAGCAGCAGCTTGAACCCGGTGCGTACGACCGCATGGTCGTCGGCGAGGAGCACCCGAATCATGCGTTCTCCGGCAGGGGGATCGTCGCCGCCAGCCGCACGCCGCCGGCGTCGCGGTTGGCCACGCTCAGACGGCCGCCGAGCTGCTCGACGCGCTCGCGCAGGCCGCGCAGCCCGAAGCGGCCCGCGCGCGCCCAATCGGCCGGCAGGCCGACGCCGTCGTCCTCCAC
>JANWUU010000160.1 GCA_025057735.1 Burkholderiaceae bacterium | reverse complement strand
GGCGGCCCGCATGCTGAAGCGCTGCAGCCGGTGCTCGCTGCGCTGGGCTTCGACGCCAAGGTCGGCTCGACGCGCCTGGGCGTGGCCTCCGCCACCAAGATGTGCCGCAGCGTGATGATCAAAGGCCTGGAGGCGTTGACGATCGAATGCCTGACCGCCGCCCGCCATTACGGCGTCGAGGAGGCGGTGCTGGCGTCCTTAAAGGAGACCTTTCCCGGCATCGACTGGGACAAGCAAGCCGCCTACTTCTTTCAGCGCGTCATCGAGCACGGCCGCCGGCGCGCCGAGGAGATGCGCGAGGTCGCGCAGACCCTGCGCGAGGCCGGGCTCGAGCCGTGGCTCGCCAGCGCTACCGCCGAGCGGCAGGCGCAGATGGCGGACTTGGCGGACGCCGGCGTCTTCGGCAGCCGCGGCGCGCCGGGATTTGCCCGCAGCGCCGACTGGCGCCTCGAGGCCGACCGGCTGCTGCGCCAACTTGTCCAGAAAGAGAGGCCCGCGCGATGAACCGACCTACCACGGGGGGTTTCGAGAAAACGCCCGGCTGGCTCGACTGGTACGAAAACCCGAGTCGGCCGCGCTTCCGGGTTCCGCCCGGCGCCGTCGATGCGCACTGCCACGTCTTCGGCCCGGGGGCGCGCTTTCCGTACGCGCCGGAGCGCAAGTACACGCCCTGCGACGCCAGCAAGGAAGACCTGTTTGCGCTGCGCGATCACCTTGGGTTTGCGCGCAACGTGATCGTGCAGGCGACTTGTCATGGCGCCGACAACCGAGCGCTGGTCGACGCGTGCCTGGCCGCTGGCGGCCGCGCACGCGGCGTGGCCACGGTGCGACGCTCGGTGACCGATGCGGAACTGCAGGCGCTGCACGCCGCCGGCGTGCGCGGCGTGCGCTTCAACTTCGTCAAGCGGCTGGTGGATTTCACGCCCAAAGAGGAGCTGCTGGAAATCGCGCAGCGCATCGCGCCGCTCGCGTGGCACGTGGTCGTCTACTTCGAGGCGCAGGACCTGCCGGAGCTGTGGGACTTTTTTACCGCGTTGCCCACCCTCGTGGTGGTCGATCACATGGGTCGCCCGGACGTGCGCAAGCCCGTAGACGGTCCGGAGTTCGGCACGTTCCTGCGCCTGTTGCGCGAGCATCCGAACGTGTGGAGCAAGGTGAGCTGCCCGGAGCGCCTGTCGGTATCCGGCCCGCCGGCGCTGCCCGGCCGCTGCGGCCCGGAAAACCCGCCGTATGCGGACGTCATTCCGTTCGCACGGCGGGTGGTCGAGGAATTCCCGGACCGGGTGCTGTGGGGCACTGACTGGCCGCACCCGAACCTGAAAGACCATATGCCCGACGACGGGCTGCTGGTCGATTTCATCCCGCACATCGCGCCAACGGCTGAACTGCAGCGCAAACTGCTGGTCGATAACCCGCTGCGGCTGTACTGGCCGGAAGAAACCACACGCTGACGAGGAGATGAAAACGATGCGTTCATGGCAGCGGCTGACCGTACCGATCATGCTCGCGGCGGTGGCGCTCGCCGGCTGCGCCGTGGCGCCTTCGCGCGATGCCCCCCGCGCCTATGACGAGTTGCCGCAACGCTGCCTAGCGCTGCAGGGCGCGACGATCGACGCCCGCCTGATCGGAGCGGACACGGGCGTCGGCAGTGGCCCGGCGACGATCACTGAGGCGAGTTGGGAGAAGCCGACGTCGCTTGCGGTCAGCGAACGCGGGCCGACGCCGGCAGCGCGCATTCAGCCCGCGCTGCCGGCGCATTGCAAGCTGGTGGGCCGCATCGCGCCGGTCAATAGTGGCTCGCCGGACATCCTTTTCCGCGTCAACCTGCCGCTCGCGTGGAACGGGCGGCTCGTGCAGTACGGCGGCGGCGGTTTCAACGGCGTGCTGATCACCGGCACCGCGCTCGCACCCGGGCAGCCGTATGACCGCCCGGCGCCGCTCGCGCGCGGCTTCGTGACCGTCGGCACCGACTCCGGCCACCAGAACAACCCCGGCGAGCCGGTGCAGCGCTTCGCGCTCGACGAGGAAGCACTCGTCAACTTCGCGCACGCTTCGTACAAGAAGGTACGCGACGTCGCCGTCGAGCTCGCGCGCCGCGCCTACGGGGCGCCACCGGCGCGCTTGTATTTCGTCGGCAGCAGCGAGGGAGGGCGCGAAGGACTCGTGATGGCGCAACGCTACCCGCACGCCTTCGATGGAGTCTATTCGCGCGTGCCTGTCCTGAACTGGACGGGCTTGCAGCACGCCGGGCTGCGCGACGGCCTGGCGCTGGCGGGCGGCGGATGGATGAACCGTGCGCAGGCGCAGCTCGTGGGCCGTGCCGTGCTCGCCGCCTGCGATGCGCTGGATGGCCTCGCTGACGGCATCGTCGGCGATCCCCTCGCCTGCCGCGAGCGCTTCGACATCGACGCGCTGGCCTGTGGCGCGCCGGGCGCGGGGCCGCCGCCCGATGGCTGTCTGACGCCGGCACAAATCGCGGCGGTACGCACGCTGATGAGCCCCCTCGTGATGCCGTTCGAACTCGCGCACGGCGTGCGCGAATATCCGGGCCGCGGACCGAGCGGCGAGGCGATTCCGGCCTCCGGGCCGACCGGTGGCTGGGGAAGCTGGTGGCTGGGCGAGACGCCGCCCGATTTCCCGCCGTCCGCGCCTCCCAAGAACAGCATCGCCTGGTATTACGGCGCCGGCGCCATCCAGTACTTCTACGCGCGCGATCCGGCGCTCGACGTGCGGCGTTACGACCCGCGCGAGCATCGCGAACGCGTGCTGTACGTCTCGCGCCTGATGGATGCGACGGATCCGGACCTCTCGGCATTCGCCGCACGCGGCGGCAAGCTGATCCTGCTGGAGTACCTGGCCGACTACGCGCAGAGCCCGTACGCCGGTATCCGTTACTTCGAGACCGTCGAGCGCCGGCTCGGCGCCGAGCGCGTCGCCGCGTTCGCCCGCCTGTACGCCGCGCCGAACGTCGATCACGTCGGCACCGGTGCGCCGGCGCTCGTGGACATGCTTGACGCGTTGGTGCAGTGGGTCGAGCGGGGCCAAGCCCCCGAAGCGCTCACCGTCGTCGAGCAGAGCGAGAAACCGCCTTTTTCGGTAATCCGCAGCCGTCCGCTGTGCCGCTGGCCGGAAGTCCCGCGCTACCGCGGCGGCGACCCGAGGCAGGCCGAGAGCTTTGTTTGCACCCGCTGAGAGTCTCGCGATGGCGCTTGAAAAACCCTACCAGGACATTCCCGGCACGGTGATCTTCGATGCCGAGCAGGCGCGCAAGGGGTATTGGCTCAACCAGTTCTGCATGAGCCTGATGAAGCCGGAAAACCGCGCGCGCTTCAAGGCAGACGAGCGGGCCTACCTGGACGAGTGGCCGATGACCGAGGAGCAGAAGCAGGCCATTTTGGATCGCGACTTCAACCGCGCGATCCAACTGGGCGGCAACATCTACTTCCTGGCCAAGCTCGGCTTCACCGACGAGCGCAATTTCCAGCAGATGGCCGGCTCGATGACCGGCATGACCGAGCAGGAATACCGCGACATGATGCTCGCCGGCGGCCGTTCGGTCGAAGGCAACCGCTACCTGGGCGAGGACGGCGACGCGCAGCCGCACCGGCAGCCGCAGGGTTCCGGCCGCGGCAGTTACTGGCCGGAGGGCCATCCGCGCCACCGCCCACGTTCCTGAGGCAGGTCATGGCCCGCATCACTGCATCCGTCTATTCCTCCCACGTGCCGGCGATCGGCGCCGCAATCGATCTGGGCAAGACCGGCGAGCCGTACTGGCAGCCGTTGTTCGCCGGCTACGAGAAATCGCGCCGCTGGATGGAAGAGAACCGTCCGGACGTGGTGTTCCTGATCTACAACGACCACGCCAGCGCGTTCAGCCTGGAGATCGTGCCCACGTTTGCGATCGGCACCGCGGAGCGCTTTCCGATCGCCGACGAGGGCTGGGGTCCGCGCCCGGTGCCGGAGGTCGTCGGACACCCGGAACTGGCCAGCCATATCGCGCAGTCGGTGATCCAGCAGGATTTCGACCTGACGGTGGTCAACCACATGGCGGTCGATCATGGGCTGACGGTGCCGCTGTCGCTGCTGTTCGGGCAGCCGCCGGCCTGGCCGGTGAAAGTGATCCCGTTTGCGGTCAACGTCGTGCTGTATCCGGTGCCGAGCGGCCGGCGCTGTTTCGCGCTCGGGCAGGCGATCCGGCGCGCGATCGAATCGTTCGATGAGCCGCTGACGGTGCAGATCTGGGGCACCGGCGGCATGAGCCATCAGCTGCAGGGCCCGCGCGCCGGCCTGATCAACCGCGATTGGGACATGCGCTTCATGGACCGGCTGATCGCGGAGCCCGGCAAGCTTGCCGAGGTGCCGCACATCGAATACGTGCGCGAAGCCGGTTCCGAGGGCATCGAACTCGTCATGTGGTTGATCGCGCGCGGCGCGATGAGCGATGTAGCCGGCGGCCCGCCGCCGCGCGTCGTGCACCGCTTCTATCACGTGCCGGCGTCGAACACCGCCGTCGGCCATCTGATACTGGAGAACGTGCAATGACCACCACGATCAAGGTGGCGCTGGCCGGTGCCGGCGCTTTCGGTGTCAAGCATCTGGAGGCGATGCAGAACATCCCCGGCGTGGAGGTGGTGTCGCTGGTCGGCCGCGAATACGGCAAGACCCAGGAGGTGGCGGACCGCTTCCGCATCGGGCACGTGACGACCGATCTGAACGAGACCCTGGCGCGCAAGGACGTCGACGCGGTGATCCTGGCCACGCCCACCCAGTTGCATGCACAGCAGGCGCTTGCCTGCCTGCGCACCGGCAAGCACGTGCAGGTGGAGATTCCGCTGTGCGACCGGCTGGCCGACGGCGAGGCGGTGGTGGAACTG
>JANWUU010000120.1 GCA_025057735.1 Burkholderiaceae bacterium | reverse complement strand
TGGCGGCGGCACGTGCCGCCGGCGCTGTTCCTGCTGGCGCTAGCGCTGATGCTGCTGGCGGTGGCGCGGCCGGTGGCGACGATCACGCTGCCCGCGCAGGAGCAGACCGTGATCCTGGCGATGGACGTCTCCGGCAGCATGCGCGCCAAGGACGTGGAGCCGAACCGGCTGGTGGCCTCGCAGAATGCGGCGCGCGCCTTCGTGGCGGGGCTGCCGCGGCACACCAAGATCGGCGTCGTCTCGTTCGCCGGCACCGCCGCGCTGGTGCAGGCGCCGACGCTGAACCGCGAGGACGTGCTGGCGGCGATCGACCGCTTCCAACTGCAGCGCGGCACCGCCACCGGCAGCGGACTGCTGGTGTCGCTCGCCACCCTGTTCCCGGACCACGGCATCGACGTGTCGGCCGCCATTTACGGGCGCGACGCCTGGCGCGCCGGGCCGCTGGAGCCGGGGCAGAAGAAGGAGAAGCCGGAGTTCAAGCCGGTGCCGCCGGGCTCCAACAACAACATGGTGATCATCATGCTCACCGACGGTCAGCGCACCACCGGCCCCGATCCGATCGAGGCCGCCAAGCTCGCCGCCGAGCGCGGCGTGCGCGTCTACACCGTGGGCATCGGCACGCGCGAGGGCGAGGTGATCGGCTTCGAGGGCTGGTCGTTCCACGCCCGCCTGGACGAAGAGACGTTGAAGCAGATCGCCAACATGACGCTCGGCGAGTACTTCTACGCCGGCAACGCCGGCGAGCTGAAGAAGGTCTACCAGACGTTGAGTTCGCGCGTCGTGTTCCAGACCAAGGAGACCGAGGTGTCGGCGCTGTTCGCCGGCGCCGCGGCGCTGTTCGCGCTGCTCGCCGGGGGGCTGTCGCTCGCCTGGTTCAACCGCGTGCTGTAAGGGGCGCGGCCGCCCCTTACGTGCCGCCGACGAACGGATTGGTGCGCCGCTCGCGGCCGAAGGTGCTCTCCGGCCCGTGGCCGGGGATGAAAACCGTGTCGTCACCCATCGGCCAGAGCCGCGTCACGATGCTTTTTATCAGCGTGTCATAGTCGCCGCCCGGAAAATCCGTGCGGCCGATCGAGCCGGCAAACAGCACATCGCCGACGAAGGCGCGCCGGCTCATCGGGTCGTGGAACACCACGTGGCCCGGCGTATGCCCGGGCGTGTGCCGCACCGACAGCGTGACCTCGCCCACCTGCACCGTATCGCCATCGTCGAGCCAGCGGTCGGGCGCAAACGGCTCCGCCGGCGGGAAGCCGAACATGCGCGCCTGCTGCGGCAGCCCCTCGATCCAGAAGCGATCCCCCGGATGCGGGCCGACGATCGGCACCTTGAGTTCGCGCGCCAGCGTGCCGGTGCCGCCGGCATGATCGATGTGGGCGTGCGTCAGCAGGATCTGCCCGATGCGCACGCCCTGCTGCCGCGCCGCCGCCAGGATGCGGTCGAGCTCCCCGCCGGGATCGATCACCGCCGCCTCGCGCGTGCGGTCGCACCAGATGAGCGAGCAGTTCTGCTGGAAGGGCGTGACCGGTATGGTTTCGTAACGCAGCATCGCAACACCTCGCCGCGCGCGAGGATAGCGGGCGCGTCGGGGCTACAGCGCGTACTGCACCTTGGTGCCCTCCAGACGGAGCACCGCGCGCGCCTGCAGCGCCTCCACCAGCGCCGGCACCTGCTCGGCGGCGAGCTTGCCGCGCAGGTGCGAGGCAAGCCATTTTTCCAGCGCCGCCCGGCGCGCCGGGCGGCTCTTCGGATTGGCGCGGAAATGCTCGACGATTCTCTCCGCCGCGGCATCGACCGTCAGCGCCGGCGCGGGCGCCTCCGCCGCGCTGGCCGGCGCGGCCGCTTTCACGCCCGCCCGCGGCGCCTTGGCGGCCGGTCGCGGAGCTTTCGTCTGCGCCGTTCGGGCCTTGGCCGCTTTTGGCGCGCTGGCGCCCGCCTCCGGGGTGCCGGCGAGCGCCGCCTTCAGGCTGGTGGCGCGGTCGGCGGCAAACCCCTGCGCGCGCACATAGGCGAGCAGCGGGTCGTAGTCCGTGTCGCGCGACACCACCACGAACGAGGCCTGCTGCGGCGTGCCGTCGCGGGCGAGTTCGCCCACCAGCCGGCCCATCTGGAATGCGATATGCATGTCGAGCGCGTTGCGGCCCGATTTTTCGCACTTCACGATCGCCACCCGCGCGCCCAGCGGCAGCAGCGCCTCGGCGAACTCGGCGTCGTACTTCTTCTGGCTCGGCCCGCGGAAGATCCACAGCTTCACGCCCTCGGCGGGCACGAGCGCGACGTCCGCA
>JANWUU010000111.1 GCA_025057735.1 Burkholderiaceae bacterium | reverse complement strand
GATCAACTGCGCGATGGACCGCCAGCGCGCCGCTTTATCCTGCGCGTCGATCACCGCCAGCGGCCGCGCCTGCCGCGTCAGCGTGTTGCCGATGGCCACGCCGATGCGGCGCTCGCCGTAGTCGAAGGCAAGCACCACCTGGTCCGGCTTCATCGCGGCAACGGACGCGACGGCGCCGCCTGCGCCGGCGAGGCCCTCAGGCATGCCCGGCCAGTCCCGACAGGCGCGCGCCATCGTCGATGCCGAGCAGCCGCAGCGCCGCCGGCAGCCGCTCCTGCACCGGCGTGTCGAAGATCACGGCCGGATCGGCCGGCACCGTCAGCCAGGCGTTCTGCGCGATTTCGTCCTCCAGCTGCCCAGCACCCCAGCCGGCATAGCCGAGCGTCACCAGCAGGCGCCGCGGCCCGTTGCCTTCGGCGAGCGCCTCCAGCACGTCTTTGGAGGTGGTCAGCGCGATGTCGTCGGCCACCGGCAGCGAGGATCCGTAGTTGCCCTGGGGCTGGTGCAGGACGAAGCCGCGCTCGGTCTGCACCGGTCCGCCGAAATAAACCGGCTGGTCTTTCCAGGGCGCGATTTCCAGCGAAAGCTCGAGCTTTTCGAACAGGTGGCCGAGCGTCAGCTCGGTGGGGCGGTTGATCACCAGCCCGAGCGCCGTGTTGGCATTGTGCTCGCAGATGTAGACGACCGTGCCGGCGAAATTCGGATCGACCATGTTGGGCATGGCGATCAGGAAGTGGTGTTTTAATTCCATCGGGATTCGCGCGGCGATTGAGGCCATTTTAGTCCGCCGGCGGCATGCCGCCGCCTCACCCATGCGCGCCCTGGCGCGGCGCGCTACCCTTGCCGCCGCGATGGATGCCGCCCTCGTCTGGTTTCGCCGCGACCTGCGCGTCACCGACCACGCCGCGCTGTATCACGCGCTGAAGGCCGCGCGCCGCGTCTACTGCGCGTTCATCTTTGACCGCGCGATCCTCGACGAACTGCTCGCCGAGGGCATCCGCGCCGACCGCCGGGTGGCGTTCATCCATGCAGGCCTCACGGAACTGGACCGCCGCCTGCGCGCCGCCGGCGGCGCGCGGATCGTGCGGCACGGGTTGGCGGGAGAGGAAAACCCGCGCCTGGCCGCGGCGCAGAGCGACGATGCGGTATTCTCCAACCCCGACAACGAGCCGGCCGCCACCGGCGGCGGTGCCAGCGCGCCCAAGTAGCGCTCCACCGGATAGGCGCGCAGGTAAAACGGGGTGAGCCGATTCAACCAGGCCTTTTTGTACGGCGTGAAGACCGCAAACGGCGCACCGCCGGCCGTAAGCACCTCGTCGCGGTCGAAGATCACCTGGTCCTTGAACAGGTGCAGCGCGCGGCCGTCGGCAGCGAGCGCGCGCGCCACGCGTTCGTCGCGCGCGATCGCCTCCGGTTCGTAGTCGCGGTTGGCGAATACCGCATCGACGCCCAGCGCCGCCGCCAGGCGCGGGATTTCCTCCGCTGCGAACCCGTGCCGGACGATCAGCGCGCCGCCGGCGGCGCGCAGGCGGCTGTCCAGTTCTATGAGGCTCGCATGGATAAACGCCACCCGGCGGTCGGCCCGGATGCCCTCGGCAAGCAGTTCGTCGAGGATCGCGCGGTCGAAGATGAAGGCGCAGTAGACGCGGCGCGCAGCCTTCAGCGCGTGATACAACGCGGCCTGATCGGTGACGCGCAAGTCGCGGCGAAACCAGACGAGAGCGGCATCCATTGCGGCAGCAAGGGTAGCGCGCCGCGCTAGGGTACGCATTGGCGGAGCGGCGGCGTGCCGCTGGCGGACTAAAATGAGATGCTTGCCGCGCGGATCCCGATGGAATTAAAGCACCACTTTCTGATCGCCATGCCGAACATGGTCGATCCAAATTTCGCCGGCACGGTCGTCTACATCTGCGAGCACAACGCCAACACGGCTCTTGGGCTGGTGATCAACCGCCCGACTGACCTGACGCTGGGCTATCTGTTCGAAAAGCTCGAGCTGTCGGTGCAGAGTGCGCCTTGGAAAGACGAACCCGTGTATTTCGGTGGTCCCGTGCAGACCGAGCGTGGTTTCGTCTTGCATCAGCCCCAAGGCAACTACGGATCCTCGCTGCCGGTTGCCGAGGACATCGCGTTGACGACCTCCAAAGATGTGCTGGAAGCGCTTGCCGAGGGCAAAGGGCCGCGGCGGCTGCTCGTGACGCTCGGCTATGCCGGTTGGGGCGCCGGGCAGCTGGAGAATGAAATCGCGCAGAACGCCTGGCTGACGGTTCCGGCGGATCCAGCCGTGATCTTCGATACGCCGGCGCAGGAGCGGCTGCCAGCGGCGCTGCGGCTGCTCGGCATCGACGATGGTACGCGCCTGTCGGGCTTGGCCGGACATGCGTGAGGCTCTCGCCGGCGCCGGCGGCGCCGTTGCGTCTGCCGCCGCGATGAACCCGCAACAGGTGGTGCTGGCTTTTGACTACGGCGCGCGCCGCATCGGCGTGGCCATCGGCAACACGCTGACACGGCAGGCGCGGCCGCTGACGGTCATCGATGCGCGCGACAGCGCCGCACGCTGGCGCTGCATCGCGCAGTTGATCGCCGCCTGGTCGCCGGCGCAGCTCGTGGTCGGCGTGCCGCGCCATCCGGATGGCGCGCCGCATCAGATGACCGCGCGCTGCGAGCGGTTCGCGCGCCAGCTCGCCGGCCGCTACGGTCTGCCGGTGGCCGGCGTCGATGAACGCTATTCGTCGGCGGTCGTGGACGAGCGCCGAGCAATCGACGCTCATGCTGCGGCCGTCATCCTGCAGCAGTGGTTCGACGAACGGCTGGCGCCGACGCGATGATCGATCTTGACGCCGAAGCGATCTACCGCACGCTCGCGGCGCGCGTGCGCGAGCGGGTAGCCGGCCGCGACGTGCGCCTGGTGGGCATTCACACCGGCGGCGTGTGGGTGGCAGAGCGACTGGCACACGACCTCAACGTTCCGCACCCAGTGGGTGTGCTTGACATCAGCTTTTACCGCGACGACTTCCGCCGCCAGGGGCTCAGTCCCACCGTGCGTCCGTCGCGCATCGAGTTTGACGTCACCGGTCAGCATCTGCTGCTCGTCGACGACGTGCTGTACACCGGCCGCACCGTGCGGGCAGCCATGAACGAGCTGTTCGATTACGGCCGCCCAGCGCGCATCGATCTGGCGGTACTGGTCGACCGCGGCGGGCGCGAGCTGCCGATCGAGCCCGGCATGGTCGGCGCCACCGTAGAAGTGCCCCCAGAGGTGATCGTAGCGCTGTCGCGCGACGCCGCCGGCCGCTTGCACTTGACGCTGGAGAAGCATGGTGCGCGGCGATAACCCGCAGCTGAACCGCGACGGCGAGCTGCACCATTTGCTGTCGATCGAGGGCCTGCCGCGCGCGATTATCGAGCGCATCCTGGCCACGGCCGATTCCTTCATCAACGTCGCGGCGCGCGAGGTGAAAAACGTCCCGCTGCTGCGCGGGCGCAGCGTCTTTAACCTGTTCTTCGAGCCGAGCACGCGCACGCGCACCACGTTCGAAATCGCCGCCCGCCGCTTAAGCGCCGACGTCTTCAATCTCGACATCGCGCGCTCCAGCACGCAAAAGGGCGAATCGCTGCTGGATACTATCGATAACCTGACGGCGATGCAGGCGGACATCTTCGTCGTGCGGCACGCCAGCAGCGGCGCGCCCTATCTGATCGCGCGCCATGTGGCGCCGCACGTGCACGTAATCAACGCTGGCGACGGCCGCCACGCGCATCCGACGCAGGGGCTGCTGGATGCCTACACGATCCGCCACTACAAGAAAGATTTTGCGGCGCTGACGGTGGCCATCGTCGGCGATATCCTGCATTCGCGCGTGGCACGCTCGGACATTCATGTGCTGCGCACGCTCGGCGTGCGCGAACTGCGAGCGGTCGGGCCGCTGACGCTGCTGCCTTCGGGGCTGTCAGAGATGGGCTGCCGCGTCTTCACCAAGCTGGAAGAGGGCATCCGCGACGCCGACGTGATCATCATGCTGCGGCTGCAGAACGAGCGAATGCGCGGCGCGCTGCTGCCCAGCGCGCAGGAGTATTTCCGCAACTACGGGCTGACACCGGAGAAGCTGGCGCTGGCCAAGCCGGATGCGATCGTCATGCATCCTGGTCCGATGAACCGCGGCGTGGAGATCGATTCGCATGTGGCCGACGGTGCGCAAAGCGTCATCCTGCCGCAGGTCACCTTCGGCATTGCGGTGCGGATGGCGGTGCTGGCGCTGGTGGCCTCCTCGGCGAGGATCCGATGAAGCTGGCCATCCGCGGCGGCCGCGTGATCGATCCGGCCTCTGGCCTGGACGCTGTTGCCGATTTGTACGTTGCTGACGGCCGCATTGCGGCGATTGGAGCCGCGCCGCCGGGTTTCGTGGCCGAGCGGGTGCTGGATGCCGCCGGGCTGATCGTCGCGCCCGGGCTGGTGGACCTGTGCGCGCGCATGCGCGAGCCAGGCTCAGACGGAGCGCTGAAGGTCGAGTCGCACGCGGCGCTTGCCGGCGGCATCACCGGTGTGGTGTGCCCGCCGGATACCGAGCCGCCCTTGGACGAACCGGGGCTGGTGCGCATGCTGCGGCAGCGCTCGCGCGAGGCAGCCGGTGCGCGGCTCTATCCGCTCGGGGCACTGACCGCGGGTCTGGCGGGGGAGGCGCTCGCCGAGATCGAGACCCTGGCGGAGGTCGGCTGCGTGGCTTTCGCACAGACCGGGGCGTTGCCGCGCGACGCCAGCGTGCTGCTGGCCGCGCTGCGCTATGCAAAGACCTTCGATCTGCCGGTGTGGCTGCGTCCGGTGGAGGCGTCGCTCGCGCGCGGTGTGGCCGCTGCCGGTGCGGTCGCTGGCCGCCTGGGGCTGCCTGCGGTGCCGGTGGTGGCCGAAACGGTGGCGCTTGCTACCATCTTCGAGCTGCAGCGCGCCACCGGTGCGCGCATTCACTTGTGCCGGCTGTCAAGCGCAGCGGGGCTGGAGATGGTGCGGGCGGCCAAACGCGAGGGGCTGCCGGTGACCTGCGACGTCGGCATCCACCATGTGCATTTGACCGACGGCGACATCGGCCACTTTGATCCGAACTTCCGCCTCGATCCGCCGCTGCGCGCCGCGCACGACCGTGACGCGATCCGGGCGGCGCTTGCCGACGGCACGGTCGATGCGATCTGCTCCGACCACGCCCCGGTGGATGAGGACGCCAAGGCCCTGCCATTTGATGAGGCGGCGCCGGGGGCCACGGCGTTGGAGACGCTGCTGCCGTTGGTGTTGGCTTGGGCGCGGCAGGAAAACCTGCCGCTGCCGAAGGCCCTGGCCCGCGTCACCAGCGAGCCGGCGCGCGTGCTGGGAGAGGACACGGGCCGGCTGGCGGCGGGCGCGAAAGCCGACATCTGCATCTTCGATCCGCAGCTTCGCTGGCGCGTGACGCCCGAGGCGTTAACCAGCCATGGCAAAAACACACCGTTTGCAGGCGCGGAGCTGACTGGCCGCGCCCGCTACACGCTGGTCGGCGGCGAGGTGCGCTTCAGCGCCAACACCCCGGCCTCGGGTTAACGGCCGGGGCCGTCACCGGCGGGCGCAGCGATGCGATTCGCCCTCCGTTATCTGATGGCGCCGCTGCGGACGCTGCTGCTGCTTGCGCATGTGCTGGACGGCATCGCGATCACGGCGCTTGTCTTTCCCTGGCTTGCGCCAGCGCGGCGCAATGCCATCGTGCGCGCTTGGTCCCGTGGGCTGCTGCGCCTGGCCGGTGCGCGGTTGCGCATCGCGGGCGCGCCGCTGCCGGCGGCGCTGGCGCGCGAGGGCCTGCTGCCCGGCACGAAGGGCCGGCTGTTGCTTGCCAATCACGTCTCATGGATCGACGTGTTTGCGATTCTGTCTACGCTGCCGTGCCGCTTCGTCGCCAAGGCCGAGATCCGCCGCTGGCCGCTGCTCGGCTGGCTGGTGACCCTAGTCGGTACCCTCTACATCGAGCGCGGCCGGCGTCATGCGGTGGCCGCGATCAACCAGCGGGTGCGCGAGCGGCTGGCAGCGGGTGAGGCCGTCGCTGTCTTTCCGGAAGGGACGACCACCGACGGCTCCACTCTGCTGCCGTTTCACGCCAACCTGCTGGCGCCGGCGCTGGAGCTTGGCTGCGAAGTGTGGCCGCTTGCGCTGCGCTATACCGAGGGTGGCCGGCCCACGCGCGCCGCGGCTTTCGTCGGCGAGATGACGCTGCCGACCTCGCTGTGGAACATTCTGACCGCGCGCGATCTGCAGATTGAGGTCGCGCTGCTTGCGCCGATTGCGACCAACCCGGGCGGGCACACCCGGCACGAGGTCGCCGCCCGCGCACGCGCCCGCATCGCGGAACACCTGGGGCTGGAGGTGGAGCCGGCGCAGCAGCCGTTTAGACCGGCGAGCGCCACGGCGGGCACGTCACCTGAACGAACGCGCGCTGCGGCCAGCGCATCGCAGTGAGTCGGCCCCCCCAGACGCAGCCGGTATCCAGGCAGACGGCATCCGGCCGGTTCAGCAGCCCCAGCGTCGACCAGTGGCCGAAGATCACCGGTAAGCCGCCGCGCGCCGGATGCGTGGCGCGCTCCGGATGATCGAACCAGGGCAGCAGCCCCGGCGGCGCTGCATGCGTCCCCTCTTTGGCCTTGAAATCCATCGTGCCGTCGGCGGCGACGAAGCGCAGCCGCGTCAGTGCGTTGATCACGCAACGCAGCCGGTCTGCACCGCTAAGGGTTTCATCCCAGCGGGCAGGCGTGTTTCCGTACATGCAGGCAAGAAAGCGGCGGTAATCGGGCGCGCGCAGACATGCCTGCACCTCCTCCGCCAAGGCGAGCGTCTGCTGCACTGTCCACGACGGCAGCACCCCAGCATGCACGAAGAGGGCGCCGGCCTGCTGGTGCGCAAGCGGCCGAGCGCGCAGCCAGTCGAGCAGCTCGTCGCGATCAGGCGCCTGCAGGATTTCCTGCAGCGTGTCGTCGGCGTGCAGCGGGCGGATGCCCGCGGCCACCGCCAGTAGGTGCAAGTCGTGGTTGCCGAGCAACACCGTGGCACGCGTACCCAGCGCCTGCACAAAGCGCAGGCAGGCAAGCGACTGCGGGCCGCGGTTGACCAGGTCGCCGAGAAAAAGCAGCGGCTCGTCCGGATCGAGAGCAGCCAGCAGACGCTGAAGCGCCGGCAGGCAGCCCTGCAGGTCGCCGATTACCCACATGGCAGACGGCGGATGCGCGCCAGCAGCGCGGTCGTCGAACGGTCGTATTCGAAGGGGATTGCGACTGTGCGGGCACCCCAGCTGCGCGCCAGCCGCGCCTCCGGGATGCGGGCCATGTCGTAGTCGCCGCCTTTGACGTACACCTCGGGCCGCAGCAGCTCCAGCACCGCAAGCGGGGCGTCTTCATCAAAGATCGTCACCAGCGACACGCTCTCCAGGGCCGCGAGCAGCGCCGCGCGGTCGGCTTCGGGGTTGATTGGCCGGTCTTTTCCTTTGCCGAGCCGTCGCACCGAGGCGTCCGAGTTGACCGCTACCACCAAGCTAGCACCCAGCGCGCGGGCGCGCGCAAGATAAGTTACGTGCCCGCGATGCAGGATGTCGAACACGCCGTTGGTCATCACCAACGGACGCGACAGCGCCGCGGCACGGACCGCGAGATCAGCGCGCGCCACGATCTTGCGTTCGAAGGCCGGTGCCTCAAGCATCGGCCGTTTCGTCAAGCAGCGTCCAGAGCGCTGGCGCGGCCACCGCCTCCGCCAGCGAACGGAAGCTCGCCGTGGCGAGCCCTTCGTCGCGGATGACCGGCGCGGCGCCGTCGGTGCCAAGCAATACGCGCAGCGGAACACCGGCCGCTGCCGCCGCCTGCAAGTCGGAGTCCTTATCGCCGAACAGCACCGAGCGCGAAAGCTCAAGCCCCAGCTCGCACGCTGCAC
Source organism: Burkholderiaceae bacterium (assembly GCA_025057735.1). Next base: position 6,256 of record JANWUU010000111.1, on the reverse strand, counting down.
GTAGCAGCAATCCGGGCGCCGGCTTGCGGCAGGCGCACCCATCTTCAGGCGCGTGCGGGCAGTGGTAGACAGCAGCCAGTGGCGCCCCCTGCGCGGCGAATTGCGCACGCATCCAGTCCGTCAGCCGCAGAAAGTCTTCCTCGGTGTATAGGCCGCGGCCGATGCCAGACTGGTTCGTCACCACCACGAGCGCGAAACCGCGCGCGTGAAGCTGCGCGCAGGCGGCCAAGGCGCCGTCGACGAACGCGAAATCCTCGCGCCGGTGTACGTACCCGAAGTCGCGGTTGATCACGCCGTCGCGGTCCAGAAACGCGGCCCGCCGCCGCTGTCCGCGCAGCCCGCGGGATTCTCCGCTTGGGACGCGGTTCTTTAAAACAGGGTCAGATCCCATCTTCAGCTCTGCGCAAGCAGCCATTGCACATATGCGGCGACGCCTTCTTGCACGGTCTTCATCGGCTGATCGAAGCCGGCGGCGCGCAGCCGCGCGGGATCGGCCTCGGTGAAGGCCTGGTACTTGCCCCGCAGGGCCTCCGGAAAGCGGATGTACTCGATCAGGCCCGCCGCCACCGCTTCCCGCAACGACAGCGGCGGCTGCGCTTGCGCCGCGCGCAGCGCATTGACGACCGCAAGCGCCACCTCGTTGAACGGCTGGGCGCGACCCGTGCCGACGTTGTAGAGGCCGCTTTGCGGATGCTGCCAGAAAAACAGATTGACCGCGACCACGTCATCGACGTAAATGAAGTCGCGCCGCTGCTCGCCATCGGCGTAGCCGTGGCTGCCTTCGAACAGCTTCACGCGTCCCTCGGCGCGAAACTGGTGGAAGTGGTGAAAGGCCACCGAAGCCATGCGGCCCTTATGCGATTCGCGCGGGCCATAGACGTTGAAGTAGCGCAGGCCGACCACCGGCGCCGACAGTTGGGACAGCCGACGCCGCACGACCTGATCGAATAGGTATTTCGAATAGCCGTAGACGTTAAGCGGCCGCTCGCACGCGCGCTCTTCGCGAAACGCCGGCCCGAGGCCATAGACCGCAGCGCTAGAGGCGTAAATTAGCGGCACGCGCTGCTGCTGGCACCATTGAAGCAGCGCTAGCGAATAGCGATAGTTGTTCTGCATCATGTAGCGGCCGTCGGATTCCATCGTGTCCGAGCACGCTCCCTGATGGAATACCACCGCAGGCGGCGGCAGCGCGCGCCGCTGCACAAGCTCAAGAAAGTCCGCTTTATCGAGGTAGTCCGCAATCTCAGCATCGGCCAGGTTGCGGAATTTGTCCGCCCGCGTCAGGTTATCGACCGCGAGGATTTCATCTTCGCCGCGCGCGTTCAGCGCCTTAACCAGGTTGGCGCCGATGAAGCCGGCGGCGCCGGTGACGACAATACGCATCAGTGCCTCTTGCTGATCGCGCGCGATACTGCCACAGCACGCAACGGCCCGCTTCCTGCGCCGCATGCCCAGCGGTAGCACGGGCCATCAACGCAACGCCGACGGCGGGCGGCGCTTGTTGCGCACTGGCGTTGCGTTGCAAGGCATTGAAACAAGCACGCGCCGACGTGCGCCGCCGGCCTCACAGCGGCAGCACGCCGTTGGCGTCGAGGCGCCCCAAGGGCTCGGCGCGGCTTCATCGGGCGGCCACCCCTGCGTCGCCTTGCGCGGCAGGCCGCTAGCCTTGGCTGCTTACTCGAGCAATTCCTCATAAGAAACGGTTGCGGTACCCAGCTTGCCAACGACGATGCCGCCGGCGCGGTTGGCAAGCGCCACCGCGTCGCGCAGCTCAGCGCCGGCTGCCAGCATCGCGCCCAGCACGGCGATGACGGTGTCACCAGCGCCGGAGACGTCGAACACCTCGCGCGCCTGCGCGGGCACCGACCAGGCGCCCTCGTCCGTGAACAGCGTCATGCCCTCCTCGCTACGTGTCAGCAGCAGCGCCGTCAGCGCCAGCTCGCGCCGCAGCCTCTGCGCGCGCACGTGCAGGTCCCCTTCGTCGCGCCAGCGGCCGACGACCTCGCGCAGCTCGGCGCGGTTTGGGGTGATCACGGTCGCGCCGGCGTAGCGGGAGTAGTCGTCGCCCTTCGGGTCGATCAGCACGGGTTTGCCAGCGGCGCGTGCCAGCTCGATCATGCGGGCGATGTGCGCAAGGCCCCCTTTGCCGTAGTCCGACAGCAGCACGAGGTCGTACTGTGGCAGCAGCGCCTCGAACTCGCCGAGCTTCGCGGCCAGGACCTCGGTCTGCGGGTGGCTTTCGAAGTCCACGCGCACCATCTGCTGCTGCCGGCCGATCACCCGCAGCTTCACCGTGGTCTGCAGCGCGTCATCCTCGTGCAGGTGCGTGCGGATCCCGCTCGCCTTGAGTAGCCCGGCGACGGTGCGGCCAGCCTCGTCGGCGCCGACCACCGTCAGCAGGCCCACCTGCGCGCCGACCGCGGCGACATTGCGCGCCACGTTGGCGGCGCCGCCGAGCCGCTCCTCCGTGTGCCGGATCCGCACCACCGGCACCGGTGCCTCCGGCGAGATGCGCTCCACCTCGCCGAACCAATAACGATCCAACATCGCATCGCCGACCACCAGCACGCGGCGTGCAGCCAGCGCCTCGCGCGGCGGCGGGCGCACCAGTGCCGCGTCGCCCTTAGGGCGGGCAGCGGGTCCCATCATGCGACCACGCGGTGCGCGGCGGCGAGCACCAGGCGCGCCTCGGCGATTGCGGCCTGACCCTCCTCGGCGCCGTATTCGCGTGTCGGGATGAAGTCGATGTCGCCGCAAAAAGCGAGTTCGCGGTCCTTGCGCAGCCGCTTGGAGATGCGCGCGAGATCGGGCAACTCGGCCCGCAGCGGCGCGTCGAACAGCTCCGCATGCTCGAGCAAAATGGGGCCGACGTCATGCCATTTCGGCGGGTCGACGCCGACGTGGCGCAGCATCGCCTTAAGGGCCAGCTCGACCAGCTCCTGCGCGACCCGCACGACATCGGACCATGCCCCGCGCTGCGCAAGGAAATCCAGCATCTCCGCGCGCACGCTGGCTTTCGCTAGATAACTGCGCGAAAGCTCATCAGCGGTCATAGCTCGATGCGATCTCCCGGGCGGTAGTCCGGCTTCAGCAACCAGTAATAGCCGCCGCCCAGGCGCCTGCGCTGCGCTCCCAGCGCACGCAGGCGCGCGCGCAGGCCATCGAGGTAGGCGGCGAAAAACTGGCCACGGTCGTACAGGATGCGTGCCTCAAGCGTCATGTCCAGGAACAGCGGGCTGCCGTGCTCGACTTCGGGCCGCGACAAAATGAGCGGCGACAGTTCCGCATGGATGCCGCCGCGGCGCGCCGCCTCGAGATCGCGCTGCAGTTGCGTCTCGACGCGCTCGAATTCCAGCAGGCGAGCCCGGCGGCCTGCTGGGAGCGCGTCTGCAACGAGCAGCACATCAATATCCGAGTCGAAGCGCATCGTGCCGCGCGCCACCGACCCATAGAGCACGAGCGAGACGAGCCGCGCCCCATAGTAGGCCTCGCATTCCTGCAGCAGCCGCTGCGTCAGACGCTCGTAGGTTGCGTGCAGCATCCGCGCCGCGGGCCTATTCCCAACCGCCGAGGCCGAGCCCGTGCTCGATCAGCGTGCAGAACACGTGCCCCAAGAAGCTGTGCGCTTCCTGGATGCGTGCGGTTTCCTCCGCTGGCACCACGATCGGGATATCCACCAGCGCGGCAAGCCGGCCGCCGTTGCGGCCGAGCAGGCCGACGGTCGCGATGCCGATCGGCTTGGCGACCTCCACCGCGCGGATCACGTTCGGCGAATTGCCCGAGGTGGAGATCGCAACCAGCACGTCGCCGGCGCGGCCCAGCGCCTCGACCTGGCGCGCGAACACCTGCTCGAAACCATAGTCGTTGCCGATCGCGGTCAAAGCGGAAGAATCCGTGGTCAGCGCCAAGGCGGGCAGCGCGCGCCGGTCGCGCACCAAGCGGCCCACCAGCTCCGCCGCCAGGTGCTGCGCATCGGCCGCCGATCCGCCGTTGCCGCAGAACAGGATGCGGTTGCCGCTGCTGACCGCCTCGACGGCCGCATCGGCCGCTGCGATCAGGTGCGGGCGCAGCGCGGTCAGCGCGGCAAAAGCGCGCGTGTGGGCAGCGAGCGCGGTCTCGAACAGTTCAGAGGCGGTCATGGCTCGATGCGGTCGGCCCAGCGGTCGTCCGGCTTGCTGTCGCAATATGCGGCGCGGCTGGTGCCGCGGCTGCGGGCGCCCAGCGCCGCGAGCCAGGCGCCCCGATCGTCGAGGGACCGTCGCAGCAACTCCTGCGGCTCGCACGGGCCGCGCGCCACCGAGCCGACCAGCGCGAGCGCCTGCAGCCGATCGCCGTCGACGTCGCGGCAGGCGGCGGTCGCCGCGCCGATGAGCCGTTCGAAGGTCCGATACAGCATGGCCGCATTCTGCCGCAGCGTTTGCACGAGCGCAGCAACCGAGTGCTCGCTACACCCCGTAGTACTGCCGGTACCAGGCGACGAAGCGCGGCAGCCCGGTTTCGATGGTCGTGGTCGGCTGCCAGCCATAATCGCGCGCCAGCGGCCCGATGTCGGCGCAGGTCTCCTTCACGTCGCCCGGCTGCATCGGCAGCATGCGCATCTGCGGCGGGCGGCCGACCGCTGCGGCCAGCACCTCGATGAAGCGCAGCAGCGGCTCGGGCCGGTGGTTGCCGATGTTGTACAGCCGGTGCGGCACGCCATCCTCGTCCGGTGCGGGCGGGCGGTCCAATACCCGCAGCACGCCGTCGACGACGTCGTCGATGTAAGTGAAATCGCGCTTCATGTCGCCGTGGTTGTAGACCTCGATCGGCTCGCCGGCGAGGATCGCGCGCGTGAACTTGAAGGCGGCCATGTCGGGCCGACCCCAGGGGCCGTAGACCGTAAAGAAGCGCAGGCCCGTTAATACCAACCCGAACTGGCGCGCATACACATAGGCCATCAGCTCGTCGGCCCGCTTGGTGGCCGCATACAGGCTGACCGGACGGTCCACCCGATCCTCGACCGCGAACGGCAGTTTGGTGTTGGCGCCGTACACACTGGAGGTGGAGGCGTACACGGTATGCCGCACGGGCTGTGCGCGCAGCGCCTCCAGCACGTTCAGAAAGCCGACCACATTGGCGTCCACGTAGGCATGCGGATGCGTCAGCGAATAGCGCACGCCGGCCTGCGCGGCCAGATGCACGACGGCCTCGAGGCGGTGGCGCGCGAAGACCGCCTGCACGGCGGCGCGGTCGGCCAGGTCACAGCGCTCGAAGACGAAGCGCGGCTGCGCAAGCCGCTCCAGGCGCGCCTGCTTCAGCGCCGGGTCGTAGTAGTCGTTCAAGCTGTCGAGCCCAAGCACCGCATCGCCGCGCGCCAGCAACGCCTGCGCGACGTGAAAGCCGATGAAGCCGGCCGCTCCGGTGACCAGAATCATGGGCGCCCGATGCCGAAATAAGACAGCCCGGCGGCGCGCACCGTGGCGGGGTCATACAGGTTGCGGCCGTCGAAGACGGCGCGCGCGCGCAGGGTCTGGGCCAGCCACTCGAAATCCGGGCTGCGGAACTCCAGCCACTCGGTGACGACGGCCAGCGCATCCGCCCCCTCGGCAGCCGCGCGCGCCGACGGCGCGAACGCAAGCCCGCTGCGGCCCGCCAGCAGGCGGCGGGCGTTGTCCATCGCCGCCGGGTCATAGGCGCGCACGCCGGCGCCGGCGGCCAACAGCGCGTCGATGATGGCCAGGCTCGAGGCCTCCCGCATATCGTCGGTATTGGCCTTGAAGGCCAGGCCCCAGAGCGCGATCGTGCGGCCGGCGAGCTCGCCGCCAAAGAAGCGCCGCATCTTGTCCACCAGCACGGTGCGCTGGCGGGCATTGACCTCGGTGGCGGCGCGCAGGATGGAGGCCGATGCGCCCTTCGTGTCCGCGGTGTGGATCAGCGCGCGCAGGTCTTTCGGAAAGCAGGAGCCGCCGAAGCCCACGCCGGCATACAGGAAGTGCGGGCCGATGCGGGGGTCTGCTCCGATGCCGTGCCGCACGTGCTCGATGTCCGCCCCCAGCGCGTCGGCAAGATTGGCCATCTCGTTCATGAACGAGATGCGCACCGCCAGCATCGCATTGGCCACGTACTTGGTGAACTCCGAGGAGCGGATGTCCATCACCAGCAGGCGGTCGCGGTTGCGGTTAAACGGCGCATACAGCGTGCGCAAGGTGTCGGCCGCCTGCGGATCGTCCACGCCGACGATGATGCGATCGGGCCGCATGAAATCGTCGACCGCAAA
>JANWUU010000041.1 GCA_025057735.1 Burkholderiaceae bacterium | reverse complement strand
GCGCGGCGCCGGCCAGCAGCGGACCGAGGTCGGCGCGCTCGTACGGAAACGCCGCCGGCAGCGCCACGCCGGCGGCGAGCAGCGCCGCCGCGGCGGCGAGCGGCGCACGCGCGCCGGCCGCATCGAGCCAGCGGCCGGCGCGGATGGCGGCCAGCATCGGCACGAGCGCGAACAGCGCCATGATCGCGCCGACCGTGAAGGTGGAGGCGCCGTGCGCCAGCGCATACAGCGAGGCGGTGATGCGCGCGCCCGTGAAGACCACGTGCGCCAGCACCGCCAGCGAGATCGCGCGCGCCAGCGTCATCGGCGTTGCGGCTGCCAGGCCACCAGGGCGACGCCCGCGGCGGTGACCGCGATCCCCACCACGGTCAAACCCGATGGGGCCAGCGCGAACAGCAGCCACTCGAGCGCCACTGCAAAGACCGGCGTCAGGTAAAGCAGGCTGGTGACCCGCGTGGCCTCGCCCCGCCGCATCAAGGTATGCAGCGCGTTGACGGCCAGGATCGAGGCGCCGATGACCAGGAACGCGATCGCGGCCACCAGCGGCCAGCCGAAGCGCACGCGGAAACCCTCCACCGCAACGGCGAGCGGCGCCATCACCGCGAAGGTGGCGGCGAACTGCACGACGGTGGCGGCGCGCAGATCGGCCGTCGGGCAGAACAGGCGCTGGTACAGCGTGCCGGCAGTGATCGCCGCCAGCGCGATCAGCACCGCCGCCGTGGCCGGCAGGCTGACGGCACGCACGTCGATGCGGTGCCAGACCACCAGGGCGACCCCGGCCAGGCCCACCAACACCCCGAGCCATTGGTGGGGCCGCAGGCGCTCGCCCAGCAGCGCGGCAGCCACGATCGCGGTAGCGAGCGGCTGTGCGGCCAGCACGAGGGCGGCCACACCGGCCGACATGCCGAGGTACTGTGCGTAATGGCTGCCGCCTAAGTTGACCGCATGCATCAGCAGCCCGGCGACGATCAGGTGCGCCCACGCGCGCGGTGAACCGGGCCAGGCGAGAGGCTCGCGCCGCTGCCACAGCAGCGCCAGCGGCGCCAGCAGCGCCAGCCCGGTGGCGAAGCGCAGCGCAAGGAAGGTAAACGGCGGCGCGTACTGCAGACCCGCCTTGGTGGCGATGTAGCCGGAGCCCCACACGGCGACAAAGAACCACGCGAGCACGGGCGAGGCGGCGAGCAGGGATCGGTTCGGCATGCGGCCGGGGCCGATTGTGGCAGAGGCGCGCCGGCTGCCGCCCCCTGGCGCGCTACGATGCCGACTCGGCGCCCGCCGTGCGGCACACCAGTCGAGGCAAAGGAAATGACGATGAACGACGCTCAGGTGACGCGCACGGTATGGACGGTTGCGCTGGCGGCCGCCGCGCTGCTGATGGTGACGATGGGCATACGGCAGTCGATGGGGCTGTTCGTCTCGCCGATCAACACCGCGACCGGACTGGGTATTGCCACGGTCAGCTTCGCGATGGCGGTGGCACAGTTCGTGTGGGGCGCGGCGCAGCCGATCGCGGGCGCGCTGGCCGACCGCTACGGGCCGGGGCGGGTGCTGGCCGGTGGCCTCTTACTGCTCGCGCTCGGGACGGCACTGACCCCCTGGATGAGCGATGCCTTTGGCCTCGTCGTGGTGCTGGGCATCGTCAGCGCCGCGGGATCGGGCGCCGGCAGCTTCTCGGTGCTCTTCGGCGCGGCGGCGCAGCGCCTGCCTGCCGCGCGGCGCGGCTTCGCCTCAGGCTTCATCAATGCCGGCGGCTCTTTCGGTCAGTTCGTCTTCGCGCCACTCGCGCAGCGGCTGATCGCCGCCTTCGGCTGGGCGGGCGCGATGTGGGCGCTGGCGGCGGCGGCGCTGGCAGCGCTGCCGCTGGCCCGCGCGCTGCGGCGGCCGCCAGAGGCGGCGCCGCCGCCGGCCACCGACGGCGGGCTGCGGACGGCGCTGAAGAATTCGTTGGCTGACCGCAGCTATCTGCTGCTGCATGCGGGCTTTTTCACCTGCGGCTTTCACATCGCCTTTCTCGTCACGCATCTGCCGGGCGAGGTGGCGCTGTGCGGCCTGCCCGCCACCGTGGCGAGCTGGTCGCTTGCGATCATCGGTCTGAGCAACATCGCCGGCAGTCTGGCCGCCGGCTGGTGGGTGCAGCGCTACCGCAGCAAGTACGTGCTGGCGTGGATGTACGCCTCGCGCACGGCGCTGATCGTCGCCTACCTGCTGGCGCCGAAGACGCCGCTCACCTTCTACCTGTTCGCCGCCGGGCTGGGCTTCACCTGGCTCGCCACGGTGCCGCCGACGGCGGCCGTGGTCGGCAAGCTGTTCGGCACCCGCTACCTGGCCACGCTGTTCGGGCTGACGTTGCTGTCGCACCAGATCGGCGCCTTTTTCGGCGCCTGGCTGGGCGGGCTGGCGATCACGCGCCAGGGCGACTATCTGTGGATGTGGTACGCGGACGCGCTGCTTGCGCTCGCGGCGGCGCTGGTGAACCTGCCGATCCGCGAGGCGAAGATCGAACGGGTGGCGGTATCGGCCTCGCGCGGAGCATGACCTGCGCGGGCGCCGCCGCCTACGCCTCGCGCACCAGCAGCAGCGGGGTGTCGCAGTGCGCCGCCACGCGCGTGGCCACCGAGCCGAGCACAGCGCGCTTCAGCGCCCCCCAGCCGTGCGAGCCCATCACCAGCAGATCCAGCTTCTGTTTCTTCGCGTAGGCGGCAATCTCGTCGCCGGGATTTCCCACCAGGCAGACCTCCTCGGCCTGCAGGCTCCCCTGGGCGAGCAAGCGCCGCACCGGCGCCACCGCTTCTTCGAAAGCCTTGTTTTGCGTGGCGCGGATCTCCTCGGCGGTGAGCGCCGGCAGGGCGAGCCCCCCCATGTCCGGCAGCACGCCGGCGGCGTAATCGGGCACCACGTGCAGCAGCACGAAGCGCGCGCCGGCGCCGAACAGATCGCGGTGGCGCAGCACGTAACGCGCCGCCGCGCGGCCGTACTTGCTGCCGTCGACGGCGATGCCGACCGACAGCGCGTCGCCGGCGAAGGCATGTCTCGCGCGCAGCAGCACGATCGGCTTGGTGGTGCGGCTGAGCACCCCGTACGCGACCGACCCCATCACCAGGCCCGCAAGCGCACCGTGGCCATGCGAGCCCATCACGATCAGGTCGACGCGGTCGCGGTCAGCGGCGCGGGCGATCTCCTCGGCCGGATGGCCGACCACCCAGCGCACGCTCGCCTGCAGGCCGGCCTTTTTCAGCAGCGCCTGCGCCGGCTTCAGGACCTTGTTCGCTTCCTCCTCGTGATAGGCGCGCACCATTTGGCGGCCCACCATGCGCGCCGCGCGCGGCGGCACCGGAAGCTGTACGTTCAGCAGGGCGACGTCGGGATTGGCGCCGATCAGCGTCGTGCGCGAGGCGACGAAATCGAGCGCCGCCTTCGCATGCTTGCTGCCGTCGACCGGAACGAGGATCTTCATGACTGCGCGCCTCCGTTTGCCGGCGCGCAGTGTAGGTCACGCCGGCTGTGGCGTGACCGGCGTTGCGTCAACGTGTCACTGCGACTTGGTCGGGCAGGTGCTCATGCCGAACAGCGAATAGGCCGGGCAGTAGCCGATCAGGCCGGTAAGCACCGGCACCACGCCGATCCAGCCCCACAGGCCGATCTGCCCCATCACCGCGAGCGCGATCAGCACCAGCCCGACGACGATGCGGATCGTGCGGTCCACGCCTCCGACGTTGACTTTCATGGCTCCCTCCGTTGTCAGCGGGCGGCCGTCGCGGGCGCACCCGGTACGGCACAACTTAGGCGCGCCGGTCGCCGCGCTCAGTGACCGCAGTCACCGCGGCGGCGCGGCCGAACTGCGCCAGCTCGCGCAGATGCCGCGGCGACAGCAGATCGACGTAGCCGCGCCCCAGCTTGACCCAGCCGTGCTCCTCGAACTGCTTCAGCGTACGGCTGACCGACTCGCGCGACACGCCGAGTGCCTGCGCCAGCTGCTCGTGCGAGGCGCGTACGCGCGCCCCCTTGCCCAGCAGGGCGGCCGCCAGCCGCCGGTCCAGGCGCTGGAAGCCGACGGCCTCCACCAGTTCCAGCAGGCGCAGGATGCGCTCGCCGAACAGGTGGAACACCTCGTGCCGGAAAGGCAGATGCTCGGCGATCAGCCGCTCGAACAGCGCCGCCGGGATCAGCGCCAGCTCGACGTCGGACAGGCAGACGCCGTGCGCGCCATAGTGGCTGTTGCCGAGCAGGCAGCCCGTGGACAGCACGCAGCTCTCGCCGGGCTCGACGTCGTAGAGCTGGAACTCGCGTCCGTTTTCCAGCGTGCGCGCCACGCGCACCTGCCCCGACAGGACGATCGGAAAACCGGAGCAGCCTTCGTTCTCCCGGAACACGGTCGCCCCGGCGGGCAGGCGCACCAGGTGCACCTGGCGCGCCAGTTCCTCGCGCAGCGGCGGGGCGAGCGACTGCAGCGCCGGCACGACCGCGCAGATGCGCGCCAAGGTGTCGGGAAGAGGGTGGGCGGGAGCGCTCATAACGTAAGCATAGGGAATCTCGGCAGAGCCGTCGCGAGCGGCAGCGCGCGCCTGCAGCCGCGCGGCGCACGCAAACGCCGGCAAGCGGCGGGGTGCGGCACGCGCCGAGCGCACGACGACGCGCGCGCCCTGCGCCGTCGGCGTCTTCCCTTCGCGACAGTTCATTAACATGCCGCAAGCCGCCGCCGTCGCCCGCTTACCCGTGCCCGATCTTCCGGCTCCGCAGCGCCCGCCGCCCGCCGCGCCGCCCTGCGCGCCGGTGGATCTCGAACGACGTTTCGGCGGTGTGGCGCGCCTGTACGGCGCGGCCGCCTTCGCCCGCCTGCGCGCGGCCCATGCGGTGGTGGTCGGCATCGGCGGCGTGGGCTCGTGGGCGGCGGAGGCGCTCGCGCGCAGCGGGGTGGGCCATCTGACCCTCATCGATCTGGACCACGTGGCCGAGAGCAACGTCAACCGCCAAGTGCATGCGCTGACCGACACGCTCGGTCAGGCCAAGGTGGCGGCGATGGGCGCGCGCATCGCCGGGATCGATCCGCTGGCACGCGTCGATGCCGTGGAGGAGTTCGTCACCGTCGAGAACGCCGCCACGCTGGTGCCGGCGGCGGACGTCGTGCTCGACTGCATCGACCAGGTGGCGCCGAAGGCGGCGCTGCTGGCGGCCTGCCATGCACGCGGCCTGGCAGTCCTCACGTGCGGGGCCGGCGGCGGGCGCAGCGATCCGACTCGCATCCGGCGCACGGACCTCGCGCTCGCCGACGGGGACCCGCTGCTCGCCAAAGTGCGGTATCGCCTGCGCCGGCATCACGGGTTTCCGCGAACTGGCGCAGGACGCCGCGCGCGGAAATTCGGCATCGAGGCGGTTTATTCCGACGAGCCGGTCCGTGGCCGCGGGACGGCCGGCGCCCCGCTGTCCTGTGCCGGCTACGGTTCGGTCGTGACGGTCACGGCGGCGCTGGGCCTGGCGCTCGCCGCCGCCGCCCTCGACCGTTTGGTGGCGGCGCGCGCGGCCGGCCGCCCGGATTGACGCGCGTCAACGGCCGCCGCATGCTTCGTGCGTAGTCTGCGCGCAGCGCCAAACAAAGCAACGATCGAAGGAACGCGATGTTCACCAAGATCCTGGTGCCTACGGACGGCTCGGAGCTGTCGGCCAAGGCGATCGAGGGCGCCGCGCAGCTCGCGCGGCGGCTGGGCGCGAAGCTCGTCGGCGTCACGGTGGTCGAGCCGTATTCCTACGCCACGCTCTCCGAGTACCGCCCCGAGTCCCTCGAGGACTACGAGGCGCGCATGAACCAGGTGGCACGCGAACGGCTGCAGCGGCTGGAGGCCGTGGCGCGAGGGGCCGGCGTCGAGGTCGAGACGCTGGTGGCGAAATCCTTCGCCCCCTATGAAGCGATCATCGAGGCGGCCACGCAGCATGGCTGCGATCTCATTGTGATGGCCTCGCATGGGCGGCGCGGGCTCAATGCGGTGCTGCTCGGCAGCGAGACACAGAAGGTGCTGACGCACTCGAAGATTCCGGTCATGGTGTATCGGTAGATACACCGTCGTGCGGCGGGCATCGTGCCCGCCCAAACAGGGCCTCGACTTCTGCGGAAGCGAGGCCCTTTTCCTTTCCGTCCGCCCGCTCTGCCGCGCTGCAAGTCTTTCTTGCGCTCGATCAACCGCGGCGGTGCGGGCGGCCGTTAGGGTTGCGGCGTAGTCATTGCGGGAGCGATGCAATGGACGGCACGACGGTAAGGCACGATGCGATCTTCGTCGGCTTCAAGCCGATCGACGACCTGCACCGCGAGTTCCAGGACATCGTCGATGCGCTGTCCGATCCGGCGGAGGCCGACACCGGCGCGCATCTGCTCGCGCTGCACGAACATCTGCTGCGGCACTGCGCGCTGGAGGAGCAGTACATGCGCGACGAGGGCTATCCGCATTATGCGCGGCACCGACGCGCGCACGAGCAGTTGCTGGAGGCGGTGGCGGAGATGCGGCGCCGCTACGACGCCAACGATCTGGACGCGGTGCGCCGTTTCGGGCCGCAGCTGCTGCAGTGGTTCGCCGCGCATGCGGCGCAGGAGGACGCGCCGCTGGCGGCGTTTTTAAAAGGCGGCTGAAGCGCGCCGGCTGCCGCGCCGCCCGCGCTCACAGGGTGCGGCGCTGCCTTAGTTCGCGCCGCAGCCAGTCGTAAAAATGGATCATGCCGTCCTCGTGCGGTGAGTGGAACGGCCCGGCGTCGTCCTCGCCGGCCACCCACAGCGCGCGACGGCCGCGGTGCAGGCGCGTGCAGATCTGCGCGTCCTCGGCGGCGGATTCCAGATACGCGGCCTGGTGCGCCTCCACGATGTGCGGCTCGAAGGCCTTGACGTCCTCCGGATAGTAGAACTCGACGATGTTGGTGGTGTGGTCGGGCGAACGCGGGATCAGCGTGCTCACCACGAGCGCGAGCGGATACCACTCGATCATCACGTTCGGGTACAAAATCGACCACACGGTGCCGTATTTCGGCAGCACGCCGCGCGTGTAATCGAGCACCGCGTCGCGGTAACGCTCGTAGTTGGGCGAGATCTGGTGCTTCAGCTCGTCCTTGATGCCGAGGATCTGGTAGCTCCAGCGCTCGCCGAAGCCCCATTCGTAATTGCCGGCGTCCACCCACCTCTGCAGCCCCGGATGCATCGCCTCGACGTGATACAGCTCGAGGTAGATCTCCAGGAACGTCTTCCAGTTAAACGGGCACTCGTCGACCACGGCCTTGTCGAACACGTAGCCGGTGAAGTCGTAGTCGGCCGCCAGCGGAAAGTCCGCCAAATCCTGCGCCGGGTCGCGCGGGCCCGCGAACAGCAGGCCGTGCCAGTTGGCGAGCGGCGTGCGCGGCAGCGCGCAGTCGGGCAGATGATCGAAATCCGGCGCGCCGAGCAGCCGGCCGTCGAGATCGTAGGTCCAGCGGTGCAGCGGGCAGACCAGATTCTGTGCGCGTCCGCGCCCCTCCAGGATCAGCCCCTGACGGTGCCGGCACACGTTGGACAGCAGATTCACGCCGGCGGCGCTGCGCACCAGCATCTTGCCGTGCTCGGTCCACGGCAGCGTCATGTAGTCGCCCACCTCGGGCACCATCAGTTCGTGCCCGACGTAGCCTGGGCCCTTGTCGAACAGCAGCAGCATCTCGCGCTCGAACCAGGCGCGGTCGAAGTAACTGGCCATCGGCAGCGGCGTGGTGCGCGCCAGCAGCGCCGGGTCGAGGTTGGAGCGGCGCGAGACGGTGGCGTCGGGGGCGTTCATCGGCGACGGACGGTCGAAGTCTCGAGGGTGGATCGCATGCCCGCCGATGATAAGCGCCGCGGTAGCAAGGCCGCGTGACCGGCGCTTGACGCAGATCACGCCGGAAGCGATCGGTCCGCGCGCCCCGGTGCCCGTACACAATTCCTTACGCTTTGCAAACCGCAGGGCAACGGCGCCGCCGCAAAGTAGCGGCTGTCGGGCCCGCGCGATGGGCGCGGTGCCGACATCGACGATGGAGGGAAAGGTAATGGCAAAGGCTTTCGGTCAGACGGCGGCACAGGCACGGACGGGTCGCGGCCGGCGCGGATGGATCGCCGGCGCCTCGGCGGTGACGCTGGCCGCGCTGGGTGCGGCTTGGCACCGCAGCGCGAGTGCGCACGGCATGGGACGCGGCTTCATGCCCGGTCCGATGGGGCCGATGGGCACGATGGACCCGCAGGCGATGGGGCAGCGCGTGGAGGCAATGGTGCAGTGGATGCTGGCCGACGTCGACGCCACGCCCGAGCAGCGCGCGCGCATCAGCGCGATCGCCAAGGGCGCATTCAACGATCTGGCGCCGCTGCGCGCCAGGCACCTGGACGCACGGCGCGCCACCGTCAGGCTGCTGGCTGCGCCGACCATCGACCGGGCGGCGATCGAACGGATTCGCATCGAACAGATTCAACTGGCGGAGACGACCACGCGGCGCGTGACGCAGGCGCTGCTGGACGCCGCCGAGGTGCTGACACCCGAGCAGCGCGCCAAGCTGGCGGCCGCCTGGGAGAGCCGACGCCGCCACCGCCACGGCTGAGCGGTCGGGGACGTCCCGGCGACCTGCCATCGAGCGCCGGCGCGCGGCGAGCCGCGCGCGTCGCGGCGCCGGGCGCCGCCCCTGCGATTCGACACGCCGCCCGGACGAGCCGGTGGCGTGTCCGCGTCATTGTCGTTCGTCGAGTCCGTGGGCGCGAATCGCTAAATTCGTGCCCGCGATGCCTGCTTCCCAGCGTGCTTCCTGCCGGTTGCAACGGCTGCGATGCCCCCTCGCCCTGGTGGCGGCGCTGGCCGTGCTGCCGGCGGCGGTGTACGCCGAGGAGGACGAGACGCCGCCTACGCCCGTCGCCGAGCCGTCGGACGACAGCCTGCTGGCGGGCACACGTCGCGGCGTGCGCGATACGCTCGAATGGCTGGCGCGCGGCATTGACGCCTGGTTCGGCGATGCCCCGCTCGACCGCCGCCGTATCACAAGCGGGCTGCTGACCGTAAGCGGCTACTGGCGGGAGCGCGAGGGTGGCGACTATCGCGTACGGCTGAACGCCCGCGTACGCCTGCCGAACGTCGAGGAGCGCATCTACGTCTTCCTCGGCCGCGACAACGAGCGCGAGGGCGTGGCCGACACGCCCGCGCAACTGTCGCGGCAGGACCGTCTGCTCGCCGAATCGGCGGAGGACCGCGGATTTTTCGCCGGCGTGGGGCTGGCGCTGCGCAGCAATCTCGAGCTGCGGCTGGGGCTGCGTGGCATCAAGCCGTACGCGCAGGCGCGCTATCGGAAGCCGTGGGACCTCACCGAACGCGACCGCCTGGAGTTCAAGCAGACGTTTTTCTGGCGCGTCAGCGACGGGCTCGGCTCCACCACCGCGGTCGCGTACGAACACGACTACTCGCCTACCTTCGCCGTGCGCTGGCTGACCGCCGCCACCATCACCCAGCGCAGCGAACGCTACGAGTGGTCCAGCGTGTTGGGCGCCTACCAGACGTTTCCGGCGCTGCGGCTGCTGTCGCTGGAGCTGGTCGGCAGCGGCGCGCAACGCACCGGCGTCGCACTGACGGACTACGGCGTGCAGGTCAAATGGCTGCAGCCCGTCTATCGGGACTGGCTGTTCGTCGAGCTGACCGTCGGCCACTACTGGCCGCGCCCTAGCGTCGAGGTGGAACGCAGCGAGGCCTGGGCCGCCGGCGCGGCGCTGACGATGCGGTTTTGAGGGCAACGGCCGATGTGGTGGCAGATTTTCGGATTGCTGACCTTACTGGTCTCGGTGGGTGCCGCGATGCACGCCCGCATCGCAGCGCGCTGGAAGGGCGATGCGGGCGTGCTGCCGCCCGACCAGCCTTACAAGTCGCAGCTGCACACGCACCGCGGAAAGGTCATCCGCTACTACGTCGGCATCGAGGGTGCGCGCGGTTTCGACTTTGTCCTGAAGCCCGAACGCTGGTATGACCGGCTGTTCAAGCTGCTGGGCATCAGCAGCGAGATGCAGTGCGGCGACCCGCTATTCGACCGCACCTGGTACATCGTCTCGGATGACTGGCTGCTGCGGCGTGCGCTGGCCGGAAGTGCGGCCTTGCGCAGGGATTTGCTACAGCTCTTGCCCGAGTGCGCCCGCCTGCAAGCCGAGCTCGAATACCTGCAGCACCAGCGGGGGCGACTGTGGCTTTCGCTGAAACCAAGGTCGAAAAGCACGGATGAGGCGCAACGGTGGCAGGCCGAGTGCATCCCGTCGCTGGTGCCTTTGCTGTATCGCATTGCGGCCCATCTGGCGCACCTGCGCCCAGAGCGCTTCAAGGATGTCCGCGACCGCTACGCCAGACGGTCGGTCGTGATCTTGTCGCTCAGTACCGGACTGGCGGTTTACGCGGCTTGGCAGCTAATCCGGCTCGGGTTCGGCTTCACGCCTTTCCTCCTAGATCCGCTTGCCCTGCTCTGGCAGGTCGCGCCGCTCGGGCTCGCCGCTCTGGGCGCGGTTGTGGTGGTATCGATGACCGTTCTCGGGGGGACGTCGCGAGCGCATCTGGTCTTGCTCGAATTGCTGCTGGTCGGCAGCTTCGCCTTCGTCGGCACGGCGTTCGTCCTCGCGCGCGACGTCAACATCGATTTCGATAAGAGCGAACCCCAGGCGATCGAAGTGAGCGTGCAAGGCGTTGAATTGCGGCGGCGTCGGCGCAGCCGCACTGCCTACCTGCGGGTCAGCGATTGGGACAATCCGGGCCGCACGCGGCGCATCGAGGTGCCGGTTTGGCTTTACCGCCGGGTTAAACCTGGCGACACGGTATTGTTCGTCCAGCGGGCAGGCTATCTCGGTCACCGGTGGATCGAGGCCGTCAGCGAGGTCGCGGGCGGACGGCCGTAAGGAGCGCGGCCTGCCAACAGCATGTTTTCGCTGCTCGAACGACGCGCCTCGCCTAGTGTGCCAGCCCTTGTTCGCGCGCCCAAGCGGCTGCCTCCTGCGGCGTGGCGCCGCTTTCGTAGAGGTCGGACCAGCGGGTGTCATCCAGAAGGTCGTGCGCCCGCATGACATTCCAGCCAAGTTCCCGGCATACCTGCGCGAGCCATTCGAAGTACGTCATGAGCGTAGGATCCCCTCGCGAACGCGCAGGTGCCGGCAGCGGCGGACCGCGCTATCCTGCGGCAGAAAGGATACGCAAATGACGCAACGAACCGATCCGCGCGATGCGCAGATGGATGCCGATGCGCTGTGGCGCGAGGAGATCTACACGGACCGCAAGGTGGGCACGATCCGCGTGCTGTTGCCGGTGCGTGCCGACGGCCAAAGCGATCTGACACGCAAGCCGCAGTACATCGGCGAGGCCCAGCTGATGACCTCGATGGGCCCGCTGCCGGTGAGCTTCGACATCGAGGCGCAGTCGCTGGCCGAGGCGGTGCGCAACTACGGCGCCACCGCCAAGGAGGCCATCGAGCGCACGGTGCGGGAACTGCAGGAGCTGCGGCGGCAGGCGGCCTCCAGCATCGTGATCCCGCAGGGCGGTGCCTTGGGCGGCGGTGGGTTGCCGCCGGGCGGCATCGCCGGCGGCGGCAAGATCCAGTTGCCGTAATGGCCTGGGCGTGCCCGGGCGCCTGCGTCCGGGACCGAGCGCCTCAGTCCCGGCTCAGTCCCAATCGCAGCCGCGCCGGCCGCGGCGGTCGTCGTCGCGCCAGTGCAGGTCGCGCGGGTCGCACCAGGGGTCGCGGTGCCAGCGGTGCCGGTGCCAGCCGTAATCGATGCGGTAGCACGGCGGCGGGTACGGGTAGTAAACGGGCGGCGGCGCGACGATGACTCGGGGCGGCGGGATATAGACCACCGGCGGCGGGGGCGCGACCACCACCGGTGGGGGGGCGTACACCGGCGGCGCGGGGTGGCCGATGCGGATGCCGAACTCAGCTGTGTCGATGCGCACCGAGACGGGCTGCGCGCCTGCATCGGAAAGCGGTGCACCGAAAGCGGCGGCGAGGGCGAGGGCGGCAAACGGTTTGTTCATCTCTGTCCTCCAGGTGGCGGCAGCGGATGCCGTCGGCAGAGATAACGGCGCGGCGCGGCGCGCGCGGACGCCTGCGGCCGTCACTGTTTTGCCGGATGTAACCGCGCCGGTGACGACGCGTTACCGCCCGCCCTTGTCCTTCGGCACGGCCACCGCGTTGCAGGGCTGCTCGGAGAAGACGACGCGCCCCTGCACGGTGC
>JANWUU010000013.1 GCA_025057735.1 Burkholderiaceae bacterium | reverse complement strand
CCGGTGCCCGGATACAGGTAATAAATCGCGCCCACGTCGAGCCCGAAGTCGCCGAAGCTCGCCTTGTAGCCCCCGTAGAAGTCCATCTCCAGACTGGCGCCGTTGTACAGCACCGCCGACACATTCGAGTTCCAGTTGCCGAGGTAGAAGCCCGACTTGTGGGAGAAATCGAAGCCGCCCTGGAAGGCCGGCTTGTAGTCGGTCTGGGTGAAGCCACGGAAGCGGTAGTCGGAGAACAGCCCCGCGTTGCCGGTGAAGGTGAACTCAGGCTGCGGTTTCGCCTGCGCGAGAACGGTCAACGGCGAGGCGATGACGAGCGCAGTGCAAAGAGCAGAGAGCTTTTTCATGTCTTTCCTTTCCGATGGGCGAACGAACGTGCCACTCGGGTTAGTGCAATCGGCATGCCATGCGGTTTTCGACCCCTGCCGGTGCGTACGCCGCGCCTGCAATGCAGCCGCCGCACGCGGACAGGGCACGCGCGCACCAGCGCGGTGCGCGTAGCGGGGCTAGACTCGGCGCGCCGACAGAAACGGATTGCGGGAGGGCCCGATGGACGCGGTCGAATTCCTCGACGACCTGCAGCGCCGCATCGATGCGCTGATCGCGCAGACGCCGGCGGCGGACCTGCGCAAGAACCTGCGCGCGCTGCTGGTGCAACAGTTCGCGCGCCTCGATCTGGTCACGCGCGAGGAATTCGACACGCAGGCCAAGGTGCTGGCGCGTACACGCGAGAAGCTCGCCGCGCTGGAGGCACGCGTGGCGGCGCTGGAGGCGCGTGCGCAGGGGCCAGCAGCCCCTGCCGCTGGCAGCAAATAGCGGCTGCGGATTTCCCAGGGTCGGGCCGCTGCTCTGAACGCGGCAGTGCCGTGCGGCTGCAGGCCCCTGCCGTGGGCAGCCGCTCGCCCCGCTTACGCCTGCACCAGCGCGCGCGCGGCAGCTCGCTTGCGCGCCACCGCGATGATCTTCGCCGCCACCGACAGGTCGAGCTTGGCCAGTTCGGCCTGCAGGGCCATGCGGTCCAGGACGCGCACGCCGCGCTTGGCCTGCGGCGCGTCCGGCGACAGACCGGCGTCCGCCACCACCAGCACGCGGATGAGCCCGATGCCGCGCGCCTGCTGCGCCAACTGCTGCACGCGCTCGACGGTCACCCGCTGCGTGGCGACGACGAAGGCGTAGGCACGCGCCGGATCGTCCTTGTGGCGCAAGACCAGTTCGATCGGCCGCACGATCGGTGAGGCGGGCGAGGCGCGGTAGCCCCGCGCCTCGAACCAGGCGAGCACCAGTTCACGCAACGGAACGTCCTCGCCGGGCGCGGTGCGGGTCGCCGTCGCCGGCGCCGCGGCGGCCACAGGGGGCTGCGGCACAGGGGCGGCGCGCGCGGCGGGCGGCGCGGCCGGTGGCGTCCGTGTCGTCTCCGTCGCTTGCGGCGCCGCCGGCGCGGGGGTGGCGGGACGCGGCGGCAGGGTGTCGCCGCTGTGAATGTTGGTCGGTTCCTCGAGCTGGGCGCGCGCGCGTTGCGCCACGGCTTCGCTCTCGCCGCGCAGCAGCTCGTCGATGTCCAGGACCTCGGCGACCTCGATGCCGCCGCGGCCGGGCAGGACGCCGGTCGGCACGTTCGGCTCGAAGATCGTGTCGCCGGCGAGTTCGGTTTTCTCGCCCTTGGCGGCCGCCAGCGGATCGCCGCCGGCGCGGACCGCCGCCAGCGCGCGCGCCTCGCGCTGCTCTGCCTCCTCGCGGATGCGGCGCGCGCGGCGGCGCGCCCACAGCCACATCAAGACGAGCAGCAACAGCGCGGCGATGGCCAGTAGCGACGAGGTGGACACGTCGGACGTTTCGCGGGCCGGCGAGCGGAATGGGAAACCAGCGCAGATTGTCGCAGACGCGTGGCTGCGACCGAAGCGCGCCCGCGCGCGCCATCGGCCGTCCAGCTTAGCCGGCGCGTGAGGCAACGGGGGCGCAGACGGCGCGCGAAGGCGGGCGTTTTTCGCACTGATGCGTGCGGATGCCGTCCGTACAATCGCCTGCCGCTCTCCTGATCCGGCCGCCGTTGCCCGTCCGCTCGTATGGCGCTCGCCGTCGTCCACAGCCGCGCACTGTCGGGCATGTTCGCCCCCGAGGTGACGGTCGAGGTG
>JANWUU010000390.1 GCA_025057735.1 Burkholderiaceae bacterium | reverse complement strand
TTCACCGTCAAGGAGCGTCCCACCGGCAGCATCCAGGCCGGCATCGGCTATTCCAGCACCGACAAGGTGGTGCTGCAGGCGTCCTACTCGCAGCAGAACGTGTTCGGCAGCGGACAGTCGATCTCCCTGGAGGCCAACACCAGCCGGGCCAACAAGACGATCGCGCTCACCCACGTCGACCCGTACGTGACGCTGGACGGCATCAGCCGGACCACCGAGATCTACCAGCGCCGCTCCGATCTGGCGCGGCTTGGCCTAGGCACCGTCGACTTCACCCAGCGCGGCGGGGCGATGCGTTTCGGCGTGCCGTTCACGGAATTCGACACCGTGTATTTCGGGCTCGGCTATGAAGGGACCGACATCGGTCTGACCGACCGCAGTCCGCCCGCCTACGTCAAGTACGTCAACGACTTCGGCGAGCGCACCGACGCGGCGATCGCCACCCTCGGTTGGGCGCGCGACAGCCGTGACAACCTGCTGGTGCCGAATCGCGGCCGCTACCAGCGCCTGTTCGTGGAGACGGCGCTGCCGACGCTGGACCTGCGCTACTACCGGTCGACTTACCAGTTTCAGCAGTTCGTGCCGCTGACCAACAAGTACACGTTCGCCACTAACCTCGAGCTCGGCTGGGGCGGCGGCTACGGCGGCCGGCCGTACCCGCTGTTCAAGAATTTCTATGCCGGCGGCATCGGCAGCGTGCGCGGCTTCGAGGGCGGCTCGCTCGGCCCGCGCGACGCGCTCGGCAATCCGACCGGCGGTACGCGGCGCCTGAACCTGGCGCTGGAGGCGCTGGCGCCGCTGCCCGGGGCGGACCGCACGCTGCGGGTGCTCGCCTTCTTGGACGGCGGGCAGGTGTGGAACGCGCAGCAGCGCGTGCGGCTCGGCGATCTTCGCTATTCGGCGGGCATCGGGCTGGCGTGGGTGTCGCCGATCGGTCCGCTGAAGCTCAGCTACGGCTACCCGCTGAAACGCGAGCCCGGCGACCGGCCGCAGCGGTTCCAGTTCCAGATCGGAACGGGCTTTTGAGCGCCTGCCCTATGGCAGAATTGCGCGCCTCGCGAACGGGAGTGTCGATGAAGAGGCTGCTGCAGATCGCCACGTCGGCCGCGCTCGCCGCGGTGTTCGCCAGCGGCGCGGTGGCAGCGCAGGAGCTGAAGATCGGGTACGTCAACTCCGAGCGCATCCTGCGCGATTCCGCGCCCGCCCGCGCGGCCACGCAGAAGCTCGAGCAGGAATTCGCCAAGCGCGACCGCGAGCTGCAAGAGCTGGGCACGAAGCTGAAGGCCGCGGCCGAGCGCTTCGAGAAAGACAGCCCGGTGTTGAGCGAGGCGGACCGCGCGCGGCGCCAGCGCGAGCTGGCCGACCTGGAGCGCGACTTCCAGCGGCGCCAGCGCGAGTTCCGCGAGGATCTCAACCAGCGCCGCAACGAGGAACTGCAGGCGCTGCTGGAGCGGGCGCAGCGCATCGTGCGCCAGGTCGCCGAACAGGAAAAATTCGATCTGATCGTGCAGGACGCCGTGTATTTCAGTTCGCGCGTCGACATCACCGACAAGGTGCTGCGCGCGCTGAACAACGGCAAGTGACTGGATGCCGGCCGCGCCGCCGGGCCGCACGCTCGCCGAGCTGGCAGCCGCCGTGCAGGCGTCCGCGGCCGGGGCGCTGAGCGCGCGGCTCGTCGGCGACACGCAGTGCGTGATCGAGGGCGCAGCCCCGCTCGAGTCGGCGTCGGCGCGGCACTTGAGCTTCCTCGCCAACCCGCGCTACCGCAGCGCCGCGCGCGCGTCGCGCGCGGCGGCGATCGTCCTCGGGCAGGCCGATTTCGAGGCCCTGCGACCGCACACCGCCGTCGTGTGCGACAACCCCTACGCGTGGTTCGCGCTGGCGATGCAGGCGCTGTATCCGCCGCCCGCGGTGGCGCCGGCGCGGGCGCCCGAGTCGGTGGTCGACCGCGACGCGCACCTCGGCGCGGGCTGCCGCATCGACGCCCTGGCGGTCGTCGAGGCCGGCGCCGACATCGGCGAGGGCGCCTGGATCGGGGCCGGCTGCTACGTCGGTGCCGGCGCCCGCATCGGCGCGGGCACCCGCCTTTACCCGGGCGCACGCGTGATGGCCGACTGCCGCATCGGAGCGCGCGGCATCGTGCACAGCGGCGCGGTGATCGGCGCCGACGGCTTCGGCTTCGCCCCGCTGGCGGGGCGCTGGGTCAAGATGCCGCAAATCGGCCGCGTCATCATCGGCGACGACGTCGAGATCGGTGCCAACACGACGATCGACCGCGGCACGATGGGCGACACGGTGATCGAAGACGGCGTCAAGATCGACAACCAGGTGCAGATCGGTCACAACTGCCGTATCGGCGCGCATACGGTGATCGCCGGCTGCGTGGGCATTGCCGGCAGCGCACGCATCGGACGGCGCTGCCAGCTCGGCGGGGCGGCGATGATCCACGGTCACATTGAAATCTGCGACGACGTGATCGTCTCCGGCGGCACGCTGATTTCGCGCTCGATCGCGACGCCGGGCTTCTACTCGGGCGTTTTCCCGTTCATGCCGAACCGCGACTGGGAGCGCAACGCCGCGCTGGTGCGGCACCTGCGCGAATTGCGCGACCGCCTGCGCCGCCTGGAGGCCGGGCCGGCGCACGAGGGAGACTCCACATGATGGACATCCACGCGATCCTGAAACACCTGCCGCATCGCTATCCGATCATCCTCGTCGACCGCGTGCTGGAGCTGGAAAAGGGCAAGCGCATCGTCGCGCTGAAGAACGTGTCGATCAACGAACCGGTCTTCAGCGGGCATTTCCCGCATTACCCGGTGATGCCGGGCGTGCTGATCATCGAGGCGCTGGCGCAGGCGGCGGCCATCCTGTCGTTCGCCACCATGGAGCGCCTGCCGGACGACCGCGCCCTTTATTATTTCGCCGGCATCGACAACGCACGCTTCAAGCGGCCGGTGGGGCCCGGCGACCAGTTGCGGCTGGAGGTGCAGGCGGTGCGCGAGCTGCGCGGCGTCGGCAAGTACGCGGCCCGGGCGTCGGTGGAGGGGCAACTGGCCGCCGAAGCCGAGCTGCTGTGCGCGTACCGACCGCTGGAAGGCAAGGGCGCCTGATGGCGCGCGTGCATCCGACCGCGATCGTCGATCCGCGCGCACGCCTGGCCGCCGACGTCGAGGTCGGCCCCTACGCATTGATCGGGCCGGAAGTCGAGATCGGGGCCGGCACGACGATCGGCGCGCACACCGTCATCCAGGGGCGCACGACGATCGGGCGCGGCAATCGCATCTATCCGCATTGCGCGCTCGGCGGCCCGCCGCAGGACAAGAAATACCGTGGCGAGGACACGCAACTGGTGATCGGCGACGGCAACACGATCCGCGAGTTC
>JANWUU010000250.1 GCA_025057735.1 Burkholderiaceae bacterium | reverse complement strand
GAGGTTTGCGGCGGCCCGCGCTTGACCAGAGCTTCCATGCGCGTGACGGCGCGGTCAAGCTTGACCTGCCCGCGCACGAAGAAGTAGCGCGACGTGGTGCCGATCTCCTGCGGCGAGATGTCGTTGCCGAGGTCGCCGCGGCCGAATCGGGCCAGGCGGTTGCGCAGATCGCCGAAGTCGCGGAAGTAGCCGACTCGCTCGCGGTCGGCCACCAGCGCGCGCGCCTCGGCAAGCTGCATGTCCGGAATGCGGGCCGCGATCGTCTCGGCGGCGGCGGTGTTCACGTTCAGCGGCGTGCGCTCGTCGAGTACC
This sequence comes from Burkholderiaceae bacterium, assembly GCA_025057735.1. The sequence continues at coordinate 6,847 of JANWUU010000250.1, read as the reverse complement.
GCGACGTAAGGGGCCAGCTTGGCCGCCGCCGCCGGGTCCAGTCCCTCGATGCCGAACAGGTCCTGCGGCAGCACCAGTGCGATCGGCGGCGCCTTCGGATCGGTGGCGCGCGGGCGCTCGCCACTGCCTGCCGCCGGCACCAGGGCCTGTTGCATGCGCAGCGCGATCAGGTCGGCAGCCTGCTCCGGCACGCCGAGCAGCGCGGCCAGACGCCGCAAGGCCTGCAATTCGCGCGCATCGGGCTGGCCGTCGGTGCCGATCAGGTTGCGCAGGTTCAGCCGGGCCTGCGCATCCTCGATGCTGCCGGCGAGCGCGGCCTGCGCGGCGAGCGCCGAGGTCTCGCCGAGCTGGTCGAGCCGCGTCTCCGCCAGCGGTTGCGCCCACGGTTCGGTCAGCGCGTCGAAGTTGGAGCGCGCCGCGTCGTCGCGCAAAATGGCGCGCGCCCAGTCGAGCGCGCCGCGCAGCAGCAGCCGGCTCTGCGATACCAACTGCTGGTTCTCGATCGTGCGCAGCAGGACGAACTGTGTCCAGAACAGGCCGGTGACGATGGTGGTCGCCAACGCGGCCACGAACAGGGCCATCAGGACGGCGGCGCCGCGTTGTGCCTGCCTGCCGCGCATCCTCAGCCCACCAGCAGCACGCGGCGGAACGTCTGGCCGTCGCCGCGCACGATCGTCACCTCGACGCCTGGCGGCGAGGGCCAGCCGCCCGGCACCCCTGGCGCGGGGGCGGCGTTCGGATCCAGCGGGTCGTACCAGCCCAAACCGTCGCGCCACAGCCGCACGCGCAGCGACTTCACGTCCGCCAGCAGGCGCACCCGGGTCAGGTCCTCCGCCGCCAGCGTGCCGCGCGCGCGCAGCGGCACGCTGGCGCTGCGGACCAGCACGCCGTCCTCGATCCGGTAGCCGATCACCTGCAAGGCGGTCGCCCCATCGTGAGTTTCCGGCGCACTGCGGATGATCGTCAGCGCCGGCGCCCCGCCGACCGTCGCCACGGTCACCGACGGACCGTCGGTGGCGAACAGTTGCGGATTGACGGCGCGCGCCAGGTCGCGCTCCAGTTGTCCGAAGGCCGTCAGCAAGGCGCGCACGTCCTCGGCTTCCGGCGCCAGCCGCGCGCGCGTGGCGGTCAGCGAATCCAACCCGCGCCAGGCGATCAGCGACACCACCGCCAGCACGCTGATCGCCACCAGCAGCTCGAGCAGCGTGAATCCGCGGCAATCCCGGGCGCTCATTGGTTGGTCGGCAGCACCGTCATCATCTCCGCCAGCTGGCGCCGGGTGCCGTTGCGCTCGACGAACACCTGCAGTTCCACCCGACGGAAGAATGGATTGGGGGTCGATTTGACGATCTGCTCGCAGGTGAACACCCGCCCGCCCTGCTCGCACTCGCTGCTGATCTGCCCCAGTTCCAGCCGTTGCCGCGCCAGCCGCAACTCGAGCAGACGGTTCTCGGCGGTCAGGGTCGCCAGCAGCTTCAGCCGCGCATCCTCGGCGGCCTGGGTCAGGGCCATCGCGCCCCGCATCGCCGCGGCCAACGCCACGCCGATGATCACCAGCGCGACCAGCACCTCCAGCAGGGTGAAGCCGCGCTGGCGATCAGTGGCTCGCCAGCGCGCCCCGACCCGTTTCATCGAATTCGACCGCCACCTGGGCCAGATCATTGGCCAGCTCCAGGCGGAATCGCGGCTGCACCCATTCGCGTGCCACCGGCACCCGCGCGGGCGGGGCCCCCGGCCCGAGCACCACCTGCACCGGCTGGCGGGCTCCGGGCTCGATCACTGCCAGGCGGGTCAGCGGCCGCTCCCACTGCCGTTCGCGCAGCAGGTCGTCGCCGGTTAGCAACTGGCGCTCGCCGCCGACCTCGGCGACGAAACGGTAGCCGCGCGTGTCGGCCTCCCAGACGATCGGCTGCTGCCGGATGCGCGCCTCGTCGGCCGCCAGCGCGAACAGCTCGCCGACGCGGCGCGCCTCGCGCGCCAGGCTCTGGCGCGGATCGGGCGAAACGCTGATCGTGACGATCGACAGCAGGATGCCGGCCAGCACCATCACTACCAGCAGTTCGAGCAGCGTGAAGCCCCGCGGTCCCTGCGCGCTGCCCATGGTCTTCCGCGCGGCTGCGCGCGCCCTCCGCTACAGCATCCAGGAGCCGATGTCGGCGTCCACGCCCTCGCCACCCGGCTGCCCGTCGCGGCCGAGACTGAAGACGTCGATCTCGCCGCGCAGACCGGGGTTCAGATACTGATACTCCTTGCCCCACGGGTCCTTCGGCAGCGTGGTGCGCTCCAGGTAGCCCCCCTGCTTCCAGTTGCCGGGAATCGGCTCGAGCGTCGGCTTTTCGATCAGCGCGCGCAGCCCCTGCTCGGTCGTCGGATAGCGGCCGTTGTCGAGTCGGTACAGTTTCAGCGCCTGCATGATCGAGGCAATGTCCTGCTTGGCCGCCGCGATTCGGGCGTCGTCCGTGCGGCCTACCACGCGCGGCACGATCAGCGCCGCCAGGATGCCGAGGATCGTGATCACCACCATGATCTCGATCAGGGTGAAGCCGCGTGCGGCGCGGCCGGCCAGAGAGGCAGCGGTTCGTTTCACGGCGAAACTTTCGCAGCGGTGAGAGATTCGATCGGGCATTCTGCGGCGGGCGTCGCATTCGCGACCCGAGGCCGAGCCCGATCGGCATCCGCGCATAATATCAACGGGTCGTTGCGGTCTTCGCCGACGGAGACGGCAGCGCGCCGATGCCAATCCCTTTCGACGAAGGCGTGATCCGCAGAGAGGCGAAGCCGCGCAGATGAAACGGCTGTTGGGGCTGCTCGGGCATCTGGCGATGCTGGCGCTGGTGAGTGCGATCGCCGCCTACTGGGCGATCAAGATCTTCACGCCGCCGCCGCTCGCGGCGCCACCGCCGATCGCCGCGCCCCCGCCGCGCGAGCCGGATCCGGTCCTGGCGGCGCGCATGTTCGGTCTGGTGCAACTGGCGCAGGCGCCGGTGGCGAGCAACATCCAACTGGCCGGCGTGTTTGCCGCCGGCGCCGACTCCTCTGCCATCCTGATCGTCGATGGCAAGCCCGCGCGCGTCTTCCTGCTCGGGCAGGAGGTGACGCCCGGCACGACCCTGGAGGCGGTGCGTGCCGACGGCGTGACGCTGTCGGGCGCCGGCGGCCGGCAGGACCTGCGCATGCCGCCGCGGCCGGTTGCCAGCCTCGACAACGCCGCGCCGCCGCCTGCCTTCACGCGCGAGGGCAACACGCTGACGGCGCCCAGCGCGCCCGCCGCGGCGCGGCCCGTGCCAGCGCCGCTGCCGCCGCCGGGTTTTGCGCCCCCCCCTGGCTTGCCGCAGCCGATGCAGCCGGCCGCCGTGCCCCCGCCGCGGCCGATGGTGCCCGGTGGATCGCCGGACGCTCCGCCGGGGCAGACCGGCAATCCGACGGCACAATGACCCCTACCGGGCTCTTGCGGGCGCGAGCGTAGCCCTCAACTTGGGACGTATGAACGAGCCTTGGCGCCGACGGGTTTCGGGCGAGCGTGCCTGGCGCGGCGGGTTTTTCGTCGCCAGCGCCGCGATGGCTGCCTTCGCGTTGCTCGATCTCGAGGCAGGCCGCTGGGCGGGCGCCCTCGGCGATCTCGGCGTGACCATGCTGCTGCTGTCGCTGTTGCCGCAATTTCCGCTCGTGCGGGCCATCGTGGCGGCCACCGAGAAGCCGCGCCCGCGGGAGGAAATGCTGCGGCAGGTCCAACGGGCGCGCCCGCAGGCGCCGTGGGCCGACCACGCCGGTGCGGCGGGCTGGACCCTGCTCGGCGCTTCCATCCTGCTGCGCGCGCTCGGGTTCGAATAGCCACCGCGTCTGTCTTTTCGACCGCCCATTCCCACGCCGCGGCGTTTCCTCGCATCGCCGTGGGCGGCTGCGCGGCGCCTGCGTAAAGAGCGGTGCGGTCCCCTCGACGAACCTCCCGCCCCCACCGCGATGGCAACGAACGGACCCGGGTTTTCGGCAGCGCAAGCCTCCGGCTTGGGCCGGCGCATCGCGGCCGACATTGCCGAAGGCGCCCGCACCCTGGCGCGCCTGCTCGCGCCGCCGGCGGCACGCTGGGCGAACCGCCTGGGCGACTGGCTCGCTGCGGTCAGCTGGGGCAAGTTCTTCCTGGTCTCCTTGCTGCTGCTGGTGCTGAGCGCGATTCTCGGGGGTCTGTTGCTCGACGGTCGGCCCACCGTGGTCGTCGCCCGCACCGGATCGTCGGAGCCACCGACGGTGAGGATCGAGCTGCGCGGGGCGCCAACCGCGGCTCCGACTCCGCCGGCCGTCGGGCGCACTGACCCACCCACCGTGGTCGTGGACGAAAGTGGCGTCCGCATCGCGGTCGATCAGGACGGCCGCCGGCAGACCCTGATGATCGACCGGCGGGGCGTTCGCCTGTTGCCGGACGAGACGGCCGCGCTGGGCCGGCCCGACGACGCCGTCCTGACGCTGCCGGACGAGGCGGTTACCGATGCCGCGCGACTGAGGCAGGCGCTGGAAACCGCGCGGGCGACGATCCAGGACATCGTGGACGAGCAGTGGGCGCGTCGCGCAGCGGACGGCATCGAGGTGCACCGCCACGAGGACGGCAACGGGCTGGCGTCTTTCGCGCTGCTGGTGGTCGTCAGCGGCGTGATCGTCAAGATCGTGCTGGGCTCGAAGCAAAAGGCGGAGTTGCGGGCACGGGCAGCGGCGGCGGCCGCCGCCGACGAGGGATTGAAGCGCCAGCTCGCCGAGGCGCGTCTGAAAATGATGCAGGCGCAGGTCGAGCCGCACTTCCTTTTAACACGCTCGCCTCCGTGGACTACCTGATCGAGACCGACCCCGCGCGCGCCGCGCGCATGCAGAAAAACCTGATCGCCTACCTGCGCGCCGCGCTACCACATATGCGCGAGAGATCGACCACGCTCGGCAAGGAGATCGATTTGTGCCGCGCCTACCTCGAGATCCTGCGGGTGCGCATGGACGAGCGTCTGGCGTACACGATCGCCGTGCCGCCCGGACTGGCATCGGCGAGCTTTCCGCCCATGGTGCTGCAGTCATTGGTCGAGAACGCGATCAAGCACGGGCTGGAGCCGAAGGCGGAGGGCGGCACGCTGACCATCGATGCGGTCGTCGCCGACGGCGACCTGCGCGTGCGGGTGGCCGACACCGGCATCGGCTTCGGGGTGGGCGGCCTCAGAGGAACCGGCGTGGGTTTGAGCAACGTGCGCGAGCGGCTCGCCGCCCTGTACGGCACGCGCGCGAGGCTGATCGTCGAGGCCAACGCGCCGAGCGGTACCGTCGTCACGGTGCAGGTTCCGTACGCGGTCGATGGCGCCAAGGTCGACGACCGAGTGCCGTTGACTTGACGCCGCCCGCCTACCATGCATATGCCATGCCGCGTGCCCTGATCGCCGACGACGAACGCCTGATGCGCGAGCAGCTGCGAGCGCGGCTCCACGAGGTCTGGCCAGAGCTGCAGATCGTCGCCGAGGCCAGGAACGGCGACGAGGCGGTCGAGCTCGTGCGCGCGCACCGGCCGCAGTTCGCCTTCCTGGACATCCGCATGCCGGGACGCTCCGGTCTCGAGGTGGCGCGCGATCGGCGAAGACTGCCACGTGGTGTTTATCACCGCCTACAACGACCATGCCGTGGAGGCGTTCGAAAGCGGGGCGATCGATTACGTGCTGAAGCCGGCGGAGCGCGACCGGCTCGCGCTGACTGTCGCCCGTCTGCGCAAACGGCTGGACGCGCCGCCGGCCGCCATCGGCCCGCTCCTGGCGCGGATCGCGGCCCGGCTGCAGACGGCGGCGGAGACGCCGCGCCGTCACCTGCGCTGGATCCAGGCATCGGTCGGGCAGCAGATCCGCATGATCCCGGTCGAGGACGTGCTGTTTTTCACCGCGGACGAGAAATACACCCGCGTGCAGACCGAGGGATTCGAGGCCTTGATCCGAAAGCCGATCAAGGAACTGGCGGAGGAACTCGACCCCGACTGCTTCTGGCAGATCCACCGAGCGACGATCGTCCATGTGAAGTCGATCGCCGGCATGGTGCGCGACTTCCGCGGCCGGCAGCTCGTGCAGGTGCGCGGTTACGCCGGCAAGCTCGAAGCCGGCCGCTCGTTCAGCCACCGGTTCCGGCAGATGTGATGCCGAGGCGCGTGTCGACAGGGCGCGTGCCGTGCCGGCCTCGGTCAGCGCCGAGTTTGACAAGCCGCAGGACGGGCAACATAATCGGCGGTTCCCTGCGGAGGGGTGCCCGAGCGGCTAAAGGGGGCAGACTGTAAATCTGTTGGCTTACGCCTACGTTGGTTCGAATCCAACCCCCTCCACCAACATGGTCCGGTGGCTGCCAGACCGTAGGTGACGCGCCCCATTCGCAAGGCGAATGGTCGTCGCGGCGGCGGGCAAGAACGGTTCGATGCGTGGAAACGCGGGCGGGTGTAGCTCAATGGTAGAGCAGAAGCCTTCCAAGCTTACGACGAGGGTTCGATTCCCTTCACCCGCTCCAGAAGGACAGTCGGTGTGAACGGCGCATTGCCCATGTGGCTCAGTGGTAGAGCACTCCCTTGGTAAGGGAGAGGTCGCGCGTTCGATCCGCGCCATGGGCACCAGAATTCGAGCAAGGACGATAAGAACGGCAACGGCAAGCGGGAGTCATTTCGATGGCCAAGGGCAAGTTTGAGCGTACGAAGCCGCATGTGAATGTAGGGACGATTGGGCATGTGGATCATGGGAAGACGACGCTGACGGCGGCGTTGACGCATGTGTTAGCGGCGCGGTATGGGGGTGAGGCGAAGAATTACGATGATATTGACAATGCGCCGGAGGAGAAGGCGCGTGGGATCACG
>JANWUU010000290.1 GCA_025057735.1 Burkholderiaceae bacterium | reverse complement strand
ATGATGCGGTCGGTCATCGGCCGCCGATCTTATCCCCCGCCACCCCCCGCCGGGGCGCTCCCGACGGGGGCGTCGGGAAAGTCACCGCCCCGTCAGTTCTGCTGCGAGGGCGCAGCCGGCCGCTTCGTTTCCACCTGCACGAGAGGCCCTTCCTCGAGCGGGGGTAGCGCCGGCCGCTCGCGCGGCACGCGCGGCGGCTTCGGCTCCGCTTCGATGCGCAGGCGGATCTGCTCGACCTTCTGCGGGTCGGTTTGCGCCAGCGTCATCCCCGCGGCTTCCAGCATCGGTAACAGCTGATCGAGCGGCAGCGGCGCCGGCTGCGCGCGTGGGGGCGCGGTCGGTGGGGGGGCACTCGAAGCCGACGTGAGCGCGCCGGGCGAGGACTGCACGACGGCGGCTGACATCCGCGCATCCGGTGCGGGCGCCTCGTGTCGGGCAGCTTCTAGCGCGGCCGGCGAGGCAGCCGCAGGAATCGTCGGGGCGGGTGCCTCTGCAGCCGGGGGTGCGGTATCGGACCGGGCCGGCTCGACGGTCTCGCCGGCCGGCTGGTTATCGGTGCCACGCCCACCGCGGCGGCGCCGGCGGCGTCGGCCGCGCTTCTCGCCGCCGGCCTCCGCTTGGGCCGTGGCATGGGACTCGGCGGCGCCTTCAGCAGGCACCCGGGCCGCCATCGTGGCTGGGGCCGGGGGCTCCTGCGGTTGGTCGGCCGCAGCCTCGCGCCCGGGCCGCAGCGCGGCCGTAGCGGTGTGGGCCTGCGCCGGTCGCGGCGGCTGCGCGCCGCCGGCCGGCGGGCGCTGGGCCTGCTCTGCTGTGCGGGAGGTCTCCTCGCGGCGTGGACGCTCCTCGCGACGCGCGCCCTGCGGCGGGCGTTTCTTGTCGTCGCCGCCGCGGCCGCGGCGGCGCTGCTCCTCGCGCTCGCGCCGCTCGGGCGCCGCTGCAACGGTGCTCTGAGCGGCTGCCGTAGCGGCGCTCGTCGGCGCCGGCGGCGGTGCCAGTGCCTCGGCTGCCGACTCGCCCGTGAACAGGCGCTTGATGCGCGACCACAGCGTCGCGGGCGGCGGCGCCGACGGTGCCGGGGCGGCAGGCGTCGCGGCCGCCGGCGCCGGCGCCGGGGTAGCCGGCGCTTCCGCGACGGGGGCTGGCGTCTGCGGCAGGATGCCGCGCACGACGGCCTCCTGCTTCGGCCGGCTGCGCTCGCCCTCGGCACCACCGCGGCCGTACGGGATCTCCATGGCCGGCGCCTCCGCACGTTCGAACGACAGCTTGGCCTGCTCCAGACGCTCGTCGTCGTGCCGGAGCCTCTCCACCTTGTAGTGCGGCGTCTCGAGGAACTTGTTCGGGATGATGACGATCGAGACGCGCAGGCGCGCTTCCAGCTTGGCGATGTCGATGCGCTTCTCGTTGAGCAGGAAGGTCGCCACGTCCACCGGCACCTGGGCATGGATGGCGGCGGTGTTCTCCTTCATGGCCTCCTCCTGCAGGATGCGCAGGATGTGCAGGGCCGAGCTTTCCGTGTCGCGGATGACGCCGACGCCGTTGCAGCGCGGGCAGGTGACGTGTGTGCCCTCCGACAGCGCCGGGCGCAGCCGCTGGCGCGACAGCTCCATGAGGCCGAAGCGCGAAATCTTGCCCATTTGCACGCGCGCGCGGTCATAGTGCAGCGCCTCCTTCAGGCGCGCCTCCACCGCGCGCTGGTTCTTGGCGTCCTCCATGTCGATGAAGTCGATGACGATCAGCCCGCCCAGGTCGCGCAGGCGCAACTGGCGCGCCACCTCGTCGGCCGCCTCGAGGTTGGTCTTTAGCGCCGTCTCCTCGATGTCGGCGCCCTTGGTGGCGCGGGCGGAATTGACGTCGATCGACACCAGCGCCTCGGTGTGATCGATGACGATCGCGCCGCCGGAGGGCAGCGGCACGGTACGCGCATGCGCGGTCTCGATCTGATGCTCGATCTGGAAGCGCGAGAACAGCGGGATGTCGTCCTTGTACCGCTTGACGCGGTTGACCATGTCGGGCATGACATGGCTCATGAACTGGCGCGCCTGCTCGTAGACCTCGTCGGTATCGATCAGGATCTCGCCGATTTGCGGCTGGAAATAGTCGCGGATGGCGCGGATCACCAGGCTCGATTCCTCGTAGATGAGGAACGGCGCCGGATTCAGGCGCTTGTTCTTCTGGCCGTCCGTGGTCGCCTCCCGCGTCGTGTTGCCGGCGGTGTCGCGGTACAGGGGCGTGGCGGCCTCCTCGATCGCCTGCCACAGATGCAGCAGGTAATCAAGGTCCCACTGCAATTCCTCCACCGTGCGGCCGATGCCGGCGGTGCGCGCGATCACGCTCATCCCGGCCGGCAGTTCCAGCTTGTCGATGGCTTCGCGCAGTTCCTGCCGGTCCTCGCCTTCCACGCGGCGCGACACCCCGCCGCCGCGCGGGTTGTTCGGCATCAGCACGAGGTAGCGGCCCGCGAGCGAGATGAAGGTCGTCAGCGCCGCGCCCTTGGTGCCGCGCTCCTCCTTCTCGACCTGGACGATCAGCTCCTGGCCTTCCTTCACCGCGTCCTGGATGCGGGCGGTGCGCACGTCCACGCCCTCGCGGAAATAGCCGCGGGCGATCTCCTTGAAGGGCAGGAAGCCGTGCCGCTCCTCGCCATAGTCGACGAAGCAGGCGTCCAGACTCGGCTCGACGCGGGTGACCACGCCCTTGTAGATGTTGGACTTGCGCTGCTCGCGGCCGGCCGTTTCGATATCGATGTCGATGAGCTTCTGCCCATCGACGATCGCCACCCGCAGCTCCTCTGCGTGGGTAGCATTGAACAGCATTCTTTTCATCGTCAGCACTCCTGGCCCGTGCGGGCGGGGTGCCGAACCGGATCGAATCCCGGCTCAGAAAGCGCGCGCCGCCGCCGGGCGTCCGCGGCCAGCGGTGCCGGTGGCGGGCAGGAGGGCGGTTTTCTTCACCGTGCGAGGACCTGAGACTTGGCTCTGCCGGCTCCGCGCGACGCTCGTGGCGGCCACGCGGAGGTCCCGAATTCGACTCGATTCAGCCGGGGCGCGCCTTTCGCGTCGCCCCCTGGTTACACCGTGCGGTGCGGCCTGCGTCGGCCCGTGCACCGCGCTTCGAATGCTGTGCCGGCGCTCGCCGGCACAGCGGCGTCGACTCCGGCGACCGGCGCGCAGACGGATGCGCTGCGGCACGCGTCGCTAGAATCCGCCGCCGAGGTCGGTCCGGCCCGCCGCTCGGCGCGACGTACGGCGAGCAACAGCCCGGCACCAACGCGCGCGAGTATAGGGAAGATGCAGGGCGCCAGCAAAAAGTAGGGGGTGCCGGCCGATGCCGGGCGGCCGACGCCGCAGCGTGCCAGTCAGGTCACCGTCACCGAGGCGGCCGCCGGCCAGCGGCTGGACAATTTTCTGCTGCGGCTGGCGCGCGGCGTGCCGAAAAGTCACGTCTACCGCATCGTGCGCAGCGGCGAAGTGCGGGTCAACGGCGCGCGCGCCAGCGTCGCGCAGCGTCTGCAGCCCGGCGATCGCATCCGCGTGCCGCCCTTGCGGGTAGCGGAGCGGCCGACCGGGGCGGCAGCGCCGGCGGCGTTGCCACCGATTCTTTACGAGGACGAACACATTCTGGCGGTCGACAAGCCGGCGGGGCTCGCCGCCCACGGCGGCAGCGGCGTCGCCTTCGGGCTGATCGAGCGGGTGCGCGCGGCGCGCCCGCAGCAGCCGTTCCTCGAGCTGGTGCACCGCTTGGATCGCGACACCTCCGGCGTGCTCCTGCTCGCCAAGTCGCGGCGTGCGCTGGCGGGGCTGCACGAGCAGTTGCGGCGCGGCCGGGTGCAGAAGCGCTATCTGGTGTTGGTCAAGGGTGTTTGGCACGAGAAACGGCGGCACGTACGCGTCGCGCTGCGCAAGTTCCTCACCGCCGCCGGGGAACGCCGTGTCGCCGTCGACGACGACGGGCAGCCCGCGCATACGGTCTTCGAACTGCGGCATTGCTTCGCCGCAGGCTTCGCGCTGCTCGAGGCGCAGTTGAAAACGGGCCGCACGCATCAGATCCGCGTGCACCTGGCGCACCTGGGCTATCCGATCGTCGGCGATGAGAAGTACGGCGATTTCGAGCTGAACCGGCGGCTGGCGCGGGCCGACGCGGCACCGCGCCTGACGCGCATGTTTCTGCACGCCGCCAGCCTGCACTTCGCCCATCCGATCACCGGGGCGCCGCTCCACATCGAGGCGCCGCTGCCGCCGGAGTGCCGTGCCTTCCTGTCCGCGCTGCAGGCGCAGGAGGCGCCCGATGCTTGAGCGCTTCGATGCCGTCGTGTTCGATTGGGACGGAACACTGATCGACTCCACCGCCACGATCGCGCGGGCGATCCAGCAGGCCGCCGCCGACCTCGGCCTGCCGGTGCCGGATTTCGCCACCGCCTCGCACGTGATCGGGCTCGGCCTGCAGGACGCCTTGGCC
>JANWUU010000198.1 GCA_025057735.1 Burkholderiaceae bacterium | reverse complement strand
TGGCCGCGCACCAGCCCGGGCGGGCGGCCGGCCGCCTACGTCACGCGTGACGGCGGCCGCTCCTGGCAGCGGCAGGACGCGGGCTTCCCGGCGCAGCAGGTCTGGTGGACGGTGAAGCGCCAGGCGATGTGCGCCGATGGCGGCGATCCTCCGGGGCTGTACGTCGGCACCACGGGCGGCGAGCTGTGGGCCAGTCGCGACGAGGCCGAGCACTGGCGCTGCCTCGCCCGTTACCTGCCGGAGATCTACGCCGTCGAGGCGGCGGTGTTCGGATGAGAGTGCTGATCGCGAGCCCGCTGCGCGAGTACACGGGCGCCGCCTGGGTTCAGGCCGATGGCGCGACGGTCGGCGAGGTGCTGGCGGACCTGGATCGCGCCGCTATCCGGGCATCCGCTTCCGCATGATCGACGAACAGGACCGCCTGCGGCGGCACGTTCGCCTGTTCGTGCGCGGCGTGCCGGTATCCGACCTGGCCACGCCGCTGGCGCCGCAGGACGAGCTGCTGATCGTGCAGGCGCTCTCGGGCGGCTGAGTCCGTGTGGAACGCGGCGCCGTGGCGCCGCCCGCCCGCCATCGGTTAGATTGTCGGGGCGAGCCAGCGGCGGGGAGGGTCCATGTACAAGCGCATCGTGTTGGCCTATGACGGCTCGGAGACCGGGCAGAAGGCCCTGCTCGACGCGCTGGACATCGCGCAGTGGAGCCATGCCGAGCTGCACCTGATCGCGGTGATGCCGCCGGCGGCGCCGCTGGTGGCGGTCGAAGGGGTCGTCTACGACACGGCGCTCGAGGAGGAGCTGCGGCGCAACTACCAGGCCATCCTCGACGATGGTCTGCGTCGGCTCGCCGCCGCCGGCTACCCGGCGCGTGGCGAGGTGCTGGTCGGCGATCAGGTGGAGGCCATCACCGGCTACGCGCGCGGGGTCGATGCCGACCTGATCGTGGTCGGACACAAGCACCTCGATAGCTGGGCGGCGCGCTGGTGGCGGGCGTCGCGCTCCCCGGCGCTGATCGAGCACGCGCACTGCAGCGTGCTGGTGGTGATCACGCGATGACGATGCGCGAGGCCCAGTTCGCCGAGCTGCGGCGGCTGATGCTGGCGCAGATCGCCGCACAAACGATCTTTGCTTGCTTGCGGATCGGCAAGGCGGCGCTTTCCCGGCGCGTGCTGGAGGCGATGGAAAAGGTCCCGCGCCACGAGTTCGTACCGCTGCCCATGCGTGCCTACGCGTACGCGGACACGCCGCTGCCGATCGGCTACGGCAAGACGATCTCGCAGCCGTTCATCGTCGCGCTGATGACCGACCTGCTGGCGCCGGAGCCGACCGACCGTGTCCTGGAGGTCGGCACCGGCATGGGCTATCAGGCGGCGGTGTTGGCGGAGCTGGTAGGGCAGGTCTACACAATCGAGCTGATCGAAGACCTGGCGGCCGCGGCGCACCGCCGGCTGGCGCGGCTCGGCTACCGCAACGTCGAGGTGCGCAGCGGCAATGGCGCCGAGGGGTGGCCGGAGGCTGCGCCCTTTGACAAGATCGTCGTCACTGCGGCGCCGGCCCTGATTCCGCCGCGCCTGCTGTCTCAACTGAAGCCGGGCGGGCGGATGGTGATCCCGACCGGCCTACCGGATGCGCAGCAACTGGTCCTGGTGCAGAAGGACGAAGCGGGTGTGGTGAGCACGCGCGAGATCCTGCCGGTGCGTTTCTCGCTGCTCGACGAGTGCGAGCCCGGCGCGGCGCGCCCGAGTTGAGCGCGAAGGCGGGATCGGGCGGCCCGCGGCGCCGCGTTCGCATGTATGCTGCCGGCCCGCCCCAGGGAGGAGGATCGAAATGCACCCAGAACCCCAACAGCGCGGGCGCGTCGAGTCCCGCCGTCTCGGCGCGGCGGCACGGCCGAAGGCCGTGGAAGCGGTGGCCGCCGCCTCGCCGCGCCCGTTGCCGGCACAACTCGCCAGCCTCGTGTCCGATCAGCTCGCTTTTCTGCGCGGCTTCATCGCGCATCCGGAGCAGGTGGGCTCCGTGTGGCCGAGCTCGTCCTTTCTGGAGCGGCGTCTGGTGCGGGCGGCGCAGGCCGAGCAGGCGCGCACACTGGTCGAACTGGGCCCGGGAACCGGCGGCACCACCCGCGCCCTGCTCGCGGCGATGCGGCCCGATGCCCGCCTGCTGGCGATCGAACTGAACCCGGAGTTTCACGCCCGGCTGCGCGCGCGCCTGGACGACCCGCGCCTGATCGTGCAACTGGGCAGCGCCGAGGAACTGCCGGAGCTGCTGCAGCGCTGGCGGCTGCCGGCGCCGGAGGTCATCCTCTCCGGCATTCCGTTCTCGACGATGCCCAAGGAGAGCGCGGAACGCATCGCCGCCGCCATCGCGCACTGTCTGGCGCCGGGCGGGCGCTTCGTCGCCTACCAGGTGCGCGGCCATGTCGCCCGCTTCCTGGCGCCGCATTTGGGCGCGCCGCTCATCCGCTGGGAGATGGTCAACGTCCCCCCGCTGCGCGTTTTCCGCTGGGTCAAACCGGGTCCGTGACCGCGGGCCGCGCCGTTAGCGCGCGTCGCGCCGCGACAGCAACTGGATTACGACCACACCGGCGATGATCAACGCGATGCCCGCCAGCTGGCCGGCGTTCAGATGCTGCCCGAAGACGCGCCAGCCGATCAGCGTGATGGCGGCGATGCCGACGCCAGACCAGATGGCATACGCCACGCCGATCGACAGCGTCTTTAACGCGCGCGTCAGCGCGACGAAGCACAGCAGGTAAGCGGGCGCCATCAGCGCCAGGGGCGCAAGCCGCGTGAAGCCGGCGCTCGCCGTCAGCGCCGCGGTGCCCGTCACCCCG
>JANWUU010000196.1 GCA_025057735.1 Burkholderiaceae bacterium | reverse complement strand
GCGGTGGAGGCGCTGCTGGCGGCGCTGGGCGCCGAGGTTCTGCCCTTCGCGGAGAGCCATCTGTGCTGCGGCTCCGCCGGCACCTACTCGGTGCTGCAGCCGGAGCTGGCCACGCGGCTGCGCGACCGCAAGCTCGCGCACCTGCAGGCGCCGCGGCCGCAGCTGATCCTGTCAGCCAACGTCGGCTGCATCGCGCACCTGCAAAGCGGCACCGACACGCCGGTGCGGCACTGGATCGAATGGGTCGACGCGCAGCTGCGTGACTGCCCCGGAAATTCGGCAACCGCTCGCTAGCCATCAGGCGCGGCTCAGCAGACGCTGGCACCTCGCAGCGCGCGACGAGCCGCTGCGACGAGCTGACAAAGACCTGCGCGTGCCGCAGGACACCGCCGCCGCGCGCAGTATCTTTCCCAGCAGCGCCCTAGCGGGCGCCGCGCTGCCGCGCCACCAGCCGCCGCGCCACCCGCGTGATAGCGGCCGTCTGTGGCCCGTTGCGCGGCAGTTTCATACGGGCGCGGGCGACGACGAAATCGAACGCATAGGCGACGGCCTCACGCACCATTTGCGCGTTCTGTTCGCGCTCCTGCGCGGTCAGATAGAAGTTGAAGTCGACGTCGTGCCGGATGTAACGCGGCGGCAGTTGGTTAAGCGCCACGCAGGCGATGTCCGCTAGCAGATGCCGCTCGACGCGGCGCGTGGCGGCCTGCGCCAGCACCTCCTCAAAAACGGCGCGCTCATAGTAATTGTGGATCGACTCGAAGTCCGCCTCGGCCATGTCGGCGATGTTGCCGCCCCCGCCGCCGGCGCAAACGCAGAAAAGCCGCCGCCTAGCCGGTCAATCGCGCATCCACTCGCGGCGGATGCGATGCACGCCGCGCCAGATCGTCAACGCCAGCAGCGGCACCGCCGCCGCCATGAACCACTCGGCCTGCAGCCCGGGCCAGATCTGGTGCAATGGCTTAACCACGTAGCCAAGCAAGCCGACCGCGTAGTAGGTGAGCGCGGCCACCGACAACCCCTCCACCGTCTGCTGTAGCCGCAGCGACAGCTTGCCGCGCCGCTCCATCGCGGCCAGCAGGCGCTGATTTTGCTCCTCGCGTGCGAGATCCACCCGCGTACGCAGCAGGTTGGCCGCGCGCGCCACACGCGCCGACAGCTCCGCCTGGCGCCGGGCGGTAGCGGCCACCGTGGCCATCGCCGGAGCCAGCCGCCGCGCAAGGAATTCGCCGACGGTGGGCAGCCCGCCGCCGCGCGCTTCGCGCAGTTCGGCCACGCGGTTGTTGACGAGGTCCCAGTAGGCCTGCGCGGCGGAGAACCGGAATGCGGTGGCCGCCACCGCTTTTTCGCACTCGGCCGCAAGTTGCGTCAGTTCGTCAAAAAGGCTGCGCTCTTGGCGCATCGCCTCCGGCAGCGGCTGGCTGGCCAGATCGGCGCTGCGCGCGGTAATCGCCGCCAGGCGTGCCTCGGTTGCTGTCAGCCGTGCCGCAAGCTCGCGCGCGATTGGAAACGCCAGCATCGCCATCACGCGGTAGACAGCGATGTCGATCAGCCGCTGCGTGACGCGCGCCTGCTGCCCGCGCGTCAGACCTGCGTCCAGCACGACCCAGCGGCTGCGGCCGTCCGGCGTCAGCAAGAAGTCGGTGAAGACGCGCGCCATGCCGTCGGCGACGCGGCTGCCAACCAGCGTGGCTCCAGAAAAAAGCCGCGCGACGTCATCAACCGTCTCGTCGCTAGCCGGCAACAGCGTCACGTCGATTGCCGCCATCGTCTGACCGGGCAGCGCGGCGAGCCATTGCGGCGGCAGCGCGGAAAACGCGCTCGGCAGTGCGTCTAAATCCGCCAGCCGCATCGATGGCAGCGGCCGCACGAAGAGATAGCTCGTAAACTCGGTGTGTCGCTCCCACTTTACGCGCAGGTCAGGCAGCTCCAGGATCAGGTGCGGATGCTCCGGCGGCGCAATCTCTGTACCGTGCAGACGCGCCAGTTCGCGCAGCGGCGCCAGCGGATCGTCCCGCGCGTCGTGCAGCAGCGCCACCGCGCTAGCCACACCCGGCACCGCCACCGCCACCGGTGGCCGCGCATGGACTTCGTTCGCCAGCCGCCGGCGCAGCGGATGCTCCGGCGGCAGCTGCACCGTCAGCTCACTCACAGCGCGCCGCTGTAGATCAGTTGTACGCCCGCGTCAGCAAGCTGCTGCCGCGCCTGCGCGAGCGAACCGCCGGTGTCGATCGCGCGGCAAGCATCCTCGATGACGTAGGTCTCGAAGCCGGCGGCGCGCGCATCGAGCGCGCTCCAGGCGACACAGAAGTCAGTCGCCAGCCCGCAGCAGTACACACGCGTGATACCGCGTTCACGCAGCAGCCCCGCCAGCCCGGTCGGGGTCTTGCGGTCCGCCTCCAGAAACGCCGAGTAGCTGTCGGTGTGCGCGTGGTAGCCCTTGCGCACGACCGCTTGTGCGTGCGGAATTGCCAGCCCTGCAGCGAAATCGGCGCCGCGTGTCCCCATGATACAGTGATCGGGCCACAGGATTTGTTGTCCGTAAGGCAGTTCGATGATCTCAAACGGCTGGCGCCCCGGATGCGCGGAAGCGAACGACACATGGCCCGGCGTATGCCAGTCCTGCGTCAAGATCACGTTGGCGAAACGCGACGCGAGCGCGTTGATGACCGGCACCACCTCATCGCCGCGCGGCACCCCCAGCGCCCCGCCAGGCAGGAAATCGTTTTGTACGTCGATGACCAGCAGCACATCGGCTGTTTGCATCGCCTCCTCTTGCCACGAAACAGACGACCAAGATTTTGCTCGTTCACGGCAAGGCCGTGGTCAAATCGTACGTCGCGGCGCCGCCAGCCGGGGCAGGCCGGCAACTCCCTGTGGGTTGCCGGCAGGGCGCGCAACAGCCACTGCCTGCGCAGGAGTCGTCAGTTGAGCGCCTTGACGATGTCTTCGACCACCTTCTTGGCGTCGCCAAACACCATCATGGTCTTGTCCATGTAAAAGAGCTCGTTGTCCAGGCCGGCGTAGCCGGCCGCCATCGAGCGCTTGTTGACGATGATCTGCCGCGCCTTGTAGGCCTCCAGAATCGGCATGCCGGCGATCGGCGATTTCGGATCCTTGGCGGCCGGGTTGACGACGTCATTGGCGCCCAGCACCAGCACCACGTCGGTATCGGCGAAATCCGGATTGATGTCCTCCATCTCGAAGACCTGGTCGTACGGCACCTCGGCCTCGGCGAGCAGCACGTTCATGTGACCGGGCATGCGGCCGGCCACCGGATGGATCGCGTAGCGCACGCGGATGCCGCGCTCGATTAGCTTGTCCGCCAACTCTTTGAGCGGGTGCTGCGCGCGCGCCACCGCCAGCCCGTAACCGGGCACGATGATCACGCTCTCCGCATTGGCGAGCAGGAACGCCGCATCATCTGGCGAGCCGCTCTTCACCGGCCGCTGCGGCTGAGCCGCCGCGGCGGTGGCGCCCTCGCCGCCGAAGCCGCCCAAGATCACGTTGAAGAACGACCGGTTCATCGCCTTGCACATGATGTAGGACAGGATCGCGCCCGAGGAGCCGACCAGCGAGCCGGCGATGATCAGCATCGCGTTGTTCAGCGAAAAGCCGATGCCGGCGGCGGCCCAGCCGGAATAGCTGTTCAGCATCGACACCACCACCGGCATGTCGGCGCCGCCGATCGGGATGATGATCAGCACGCCCAGCACGAAGGCGATCGCCAGCATGATCAGAAAGGGCGTCCAGCTCTGGGTGGCGACGAACCACAGGCCGAAGACCACCATCGCGATCGCCAGCGCGAGGTTCAGCAGATGCTGGCCGGAGAACACGACCGGGGCACTGCGGAAGACGCGCAGCTTGTATTTGCCGGACAGCTTGCCGAACGCGATCACCGAACCGGAGAACGTGATCGCGCCGACGAAAGCGCCGATGAAAAGCTCCACCCGGTTGCCAAGAGGGATGGGTCCGCCCTTCTCGACGATGCCGAACGCCCACGGCTCGGCCACCGCCGCAATCGCGATGAACACCGCCGCCAGCCCCACCATGCTGTGCATGAAGGCGACCATCTCCGGCATCTTGGTCATCTCCACCGTGCGCGCGATGTAGGTGCCCACCGCGCCGCCCGCCAGCAGGCCAAGCAGGATCCAGCCCAGGCCCACGCCGAGCGTCTGCGGCGCCAGCTTGTGGATCAGCGCGACGGTCGTGACGATGGCGATCGCCATGCCCACCATACCGAACACGTTGCCGGCGCGCGAGGTGGTCGGGTGCGACAGGCCCTTCAAGGCCTGGATGAAGCAGACCGAGGCGACCAGATACAGCAGGACGACGACGTTCAAGCTCATGGCCGCCTCGACTCAGTGTTTTTTCTCGGAGCCGGCGCGCGGCTCCTTTTTCTTGAACATCTCCAGCATACGGCGCGTCACCAAAAAGCCGCCGAAGACGTTGACCGCCGCCAGCGCCACCGCCAGCACGCCCATCGCCTTGCCGACGCCGGTTTCGGTGAGGGCGGCCGCCAGCATTGCGCCCACGATCACGATCGCGGAAATGGCGTTGGTCACGCTCATCAGCGGCGTATGCAGCGCCGGCGTGACGTTCCAGACCACGTGATAGCCGACATAGATGGCGAGCACGAACACGATCAGGTTCCAGACGATCGGGCTGATGGTTTCCATGGTGCGTTTCTCCGTTGGCGGCCCCGGTCGGACCTGCGGGGCTTCGTCTCACTGGGTTCTGGGCACCCGCCGGCAGCGTCACCCGCGGGCGGCACGGTCAGCCTTTGCGCACAAGTTCTCCGCCCGTGCACAGCAAGCAAGCGGCGACGATGTCGTCTTCGCGGTTGATCATGAACTTGCCTTCTTTATCGAACAGCAGCTTCAAAAATTCGAGGACGTTGCGCGCATACAGCGCGGAGGCGTCCGCCGGCACGGTGGCCGGCAGGTTCGGGATGCCGATGATGTGCACGCCGTATTTGGTGACCGTCTTGCCGGGCTCCGACAGCGCGCAGTTGCCGCCCTGCTCGACCGCCATGTCCAGGATCACCGAACCGGGCTTCATCGACCGCACCATGTCTTCGGTGACGAGCACCGGCGCCTTGCGGCCCGGAATGAGCGCGGTCGTGATCACGATGTCGGCGGCGGCAATGCGTTTGGCGACTTCTGCCGCCTGCCGCTTCATCCAGCTCTCCGGCATGGGCCGCGCGTAGCCGCCCACCCCCTGCGCGATCTCGCGCTCCTCCTCCGTTTCGTAGGGGACGTCGATGAACTTGGCGCCCAAGGATTCCACCTGCTCCTTGACCGCCGGCCGCACGTCCGAGGCCTCGATCACCGCACCCAGCCGCTTGGCGGTGGCGATCGCCTGCAGCCCCGCCACCCCGGCGCCCAGCACCACCACGCGCGCCGCCTTCAGGGTGCCGGCCGCGGTCATCAGCATCGGCATGATGCGGGGGTAGGTATTTGCGGCCAGCAGCACGGCCTTGTAGCCGGCGATGTTCGCCTGCGAGGACAGGACATCCATGCTCTGCGCGCGCGTCGTGCGCGGAATCGCCTCCAGCGCGAAGGCGGTCAGCCCCGCGGCGTTCAGCGCCGCCACGCCGGCGCTGTTGAACGGCTCCAGCATGCCGATTAACACCGCGCCGCGCGCCATGCGGGCGATCTCGGCCTCGCTCGGCGCGCGCACCTTCAGCACCATCTCGCAGCCGAAAGCCGCAGCAGCATCGCCGATTTGCGCGCCGGCGGCCTGATAGGCTTCGTCGGTTTGCCCGGCGGCCATGCCGGCGCCGGACTCCACGATCACAGTGTGTCGGGCGGCGACCAGCTTCTTGACCGTCTCGGCGGTGGCGGCGACCCGCGTCTCGCCCGCGCGCGTCTCGCGCGGCACTCCGATGCGCATGGAAATCCCCCGGAAAGGTTTCTTGTCGTTGGCTGACGCTT
>JANWUU010000140.1 GCA_025057735.1 Burkholderiaceae bacterium | reverse complement strand
CACCACCAGCGACTCGCCCGGAAACTTGGCGCAGGCGGCGATCAGCGCGTGCCAGCGGTCCGGCCCGAGCTGCGCGGGCTCCCGGTAGGCATTGATCAGCGCCAGGCCGTAGCCGGGGCCGCGGCCGGCGAAGTGCGGCTGCGCGCCGAGCCATTTGACGCCGATGCCGGCGGCGGCGTGCGCCGCCTCCTCCACGGCCTGCATCGTCGCTGCGTCGGCCACGCTGACGCCGAAGGCGCGCGTCGCCCGCGGCACACGCCACGCCTCGGCCAGCCGCTGCGCCAGCGGGCCGGCTGCGGCGCGCAGCGCCAGCCCCGTACCGACGAAACGGTTACCGTGGGCGTCGCTGTGCGCCCACTTGATCGCCGTGTTGCCGACGTCGAGCAGCAGCCAGGACATCGCCGACTAGCGCACGCGCAGCGTGATGTCGCCGTTGGCGTACGCCCGCGTGCCGGTGGCGGTGCGCACCATGAGCCGCCCGGCAGCGTCGATGTCGACCACGGTGCCGGCGGCAATCAGACCCTCGGCGTCGGACAGCTCAACATCGCGGTCCAGCAGCGCCAGGCGGCCGAGATAGCGTCCGCGCAGCGGCGCGAAGCCGTGCGCCTCGAACTCCGCGAGCGCGCCCAGCACCGCGCGCGCGACGTGGCCGATGAGCCGCTCGCGCGCCGACAGCAGGGTCTGCGCCGCGGCGAATTCCGACAGCGCCGCCGCCGGCTGGTCGATCGCGGCCTGCGTGGCCGCGTCCAGCCACAGATTGATCCCGATGCCGACCACCAGCGTACGGTTGCCGGCCGGATCGAACGCCACCTCGCACAGCACCCCGCCGAGCTTGCGCCCGCCGATGACCAGATCGTTCGGCCATTTCAGCCGTACCGGTGCCAGCGCCTCCAGCGTCTCCGCCGCCGCCACGCCGCAGGCGAGGGTGGCCGACGGCTCGCGCGCGTAAGGACCGTCCAGCGCGCGCGCGAGCGAAAACAGCAGCGCGCCACCGGGGGCGGCATGCCAGGCGCGTCCACGCCGGCCGCGCCCGGCCGTCTGCGCCAGCGCGGCGCGCAACACCGGGCGCGCCAGCGCCTGGCGGCGCGCGCGTACCAGCAGATCGGTGTTGGTCGATTCGGTTTCGACGACTGCCTCCACTTCAAGGCCGGCGCCGGCGGCCACCGCGATCGCGTCGGCGTCCAGCGGCGGCGGCGCATCGGGGGCGTAGGCGTGGGCGGACTCGCGGAGGGAACGCACGACGACGACGGGCGATGCGAACGACGCGGCGCACTGTAGCACCGCCCCGTCACGCGCTTGCCACCGCAGTCGCCGCCGGCCGACAATCGGCACGGCATGCCCGCCGACAGTGTCGTTGCGCGCGGCGCGCGGCGCGGGGGCTCGCCGTTGGCGCGCCTGGCCTGCGTCGCCTACGCCCTGCTGATCGTCTATGCGAGCCTCGCGCCCTGGAGCGGTTGGCGCGACCTCGGCGTCGGTCCGTTCGCCTTCCTGTTCGCGCCGTGGCCGCAGTACGTGACGCACTTCGACGTCGCCGTCAACGTGCTCGGCTACCTGCCGTTCGGCGCGCTGCTCGTGCTCGCGCTGCATCCGCGCCTGCGCGGCGGGACGGCAATCGCGTGCGCGCTGCTGGCTGGGGCACTGCTGTCGGGTGCGATCGAGGCGCTGCAGACCTATCTGCCGCGGCGCATCGCCTCCAACGTGGACTGGCTGGCCAACGTCGGCGGTACCGCCTTCGGCGCGCTGCTGGGCGCCTGGCGTGCCGAGAGCCTGATCGACCGCGGGCGACTGCAGCAGCTGCGCGCCGCCTGGTTTACGCGCGATGCCAGCGTGGCGCTCGTGCTGCTGGCACTCTGGCCGCTCGCGCAGATGCATCCGTTGCCGATGCTGTTCGGCTTGGGCGCGGGCGACGGCGCGCTGTTGGAGGCCGCCCGTCAGTGGTTCGCTTGGCTGCCGCCGCGCATGGCCTGGAGCTCGAGCGAATTCATCCTGGCCGAGGCGGTGGTCACCACCGCCGGCCTGCTCGCCGCCGGGCTGTTGGCCGCCTCGACGCTGACGGCACGCGCGCCGCGGCTGGCGCTGCTGGCGACGCTCGTCGCCGCCGCCCTCGGCGCCAAGACGCTCGCCTACGGCGTGCGCTTCGGGCCGGAGCATGCGCTCGCCTGGCTGACGCCGGGTGCAGTGGGCGGGCTCGCGCTGGGTTCGCTCGCCCTGTCGGTGGCGGCCTGGGGACCTCCGCGAGCGGTGGCGCGCCTGGGACTGCTCGCCTGCCTGACGCTGCTGGCGGCGGTGGCGGTGGTTCCGCAGAACCCGTATTTCACGGCCTGGCTCGCGCAGTGGCGCAGCGGGCGGCTGGCGCATTTCAATGCCGCCACGCAGTGGCTGGCGAGCGCCTGGCCGTTTGCCGCCGCCGCCTGGCTTGCGGCGCGGGAATTCGCGCGGCGCGACGCGGCGCGTGCCTACAATGAGGTATGAGCCACTACAAATTCCACGTCTTTTTTTGCCTGAACGAACGCGACGACGGCCGCCCCTGCTGCGCCCACCATCGCGCCGCGGACATCCAGGCGTACGCCAAGCAGCGCGTCAAGGAGCTCGGGCTGGCCGGCCCCGGCAAGGTGCGCATCAACAAGGCGGGCTGTCTGGACCGCTGCGAGCAAGGCCCCTGCGTCGTCGTCTACCCGGACGCCACCTGGTACACCTACGTCGATCGCGAGGACATCGACGAGATCATCGACTCGCATCTGCGCCACGGCCGCGTCGTCGAGCGCTTGAAGATCTGAGCAGTCGGCCGATGCAGCAGCGGCGCACGGTGCCGGGACTGGTCGGGCCGATCGAAATTGCGCTCGACCTGCCGCACGGGGCGGCGCGCGGTGCCGCCTTCATCGGTCATCCGCATCCGCTCTACGGCGGCACGCTGGACAACAAGGTGGTCGCCACGCTGGCGCGCGCCTTCGCCGCCGCCGGGCTGATCGCCGTGCGGCCGAACTTCCGCGGCGTCGGCGCGAGCGCCGGCACGCACGATCACGGCGCCGGCGAGAGCGACGATTTCGTGCACCTGATCGACACGGCCGCGCAGT
>JANWUU010000137.1 GCA_025057735.1 Burkholderiaceae bacterium | reverse complement strand
TCCATCGACCCGTACAGCTTGATCAGATCCACGTGCACGCCTTTTTCGGCGAAGAACTCGCGCGCGCTCGCCACGTACTTGGTGGCCACGCGCAGGCGTGCGCCGCGCCGCACCGCGCTGGCGTAATCGAAGCCCTCCGGCACCGCCACGCACAGCCGGCAGCGGGAGATGCCCAGATCCAGCGGCTGCGCCAGGCCCGCCTCGCCCCATTGGGCGCGGTGCTCGAGCAGCACGTCGCGGCCGGCCACGCCGAGATCGGCCGCGCCGTACTGCACGTAGGTCGGCACGTCGGCGGCGCGCACGATCACGATGCGCAGATCGGGCCGTGAGGTGCCGATGATCAGCTTGCGCGAGGTCTCCGGATCCTCGCGGGCGACGATGCCGGCGCGCGCCAGCAGCGGTGCCGTCTCTTCGAAGATACGTCCTTTCGACAGCGCGAGCGTGATCATCGGCGGTCTTCAGCGGATGCGCGCGATGCGCGCGCCGAGTGCGGCCAGCCGCTGCTCCATGCGTTCATAGCCGCGGTCCAAATGGTAAATGCGGTCGACCACCGTCTCGCCGTCGGCCACCAGCCCCGCGATCACCAGGCTGGCCGATGCGCGCAGGTCGGTGGCCATCACGCGGGCGCCGGACAGCGCCGGCACGCCGGTGACGACCGCCGTGTTGCCGTCGATGTCGATCGCCGCCCCCAGCCGCTGCAGCTCCACCGCGTGCAGGAAGCGGTTCTCGAAGATCGTCTCGGTGATGCGCGCGGTGCCCTGCGCGATGCAGTCGAGCGCCATGATCTGCGCCTGCATGTCGGTCGGAAATGCCGGGTAGGGCGCGGTGCGCAGGCTGATCGCGCGCGGGCGGCCGCGCGCGCGCACGCGCAGCGCGTCGCGCGCCACCTCGATCGTCGCCCCGGCCTCGCGCAGTTTGTCGATCACCGCATCGAGCGTGCCGGGCGCGGCCGCCGTCAGCCGCACGTCGGCGGCGCCGAACAACCCACTCGCCACGGCCGCAGTCAGGAAGGTGCCGGTCTCGATGCGGTCTGGCAGCACACGGTGGTGCGCACCGTGCAGGCGCGGCACGCCCTCGATCACGATACGGTCGGTACCGGCGCCGCGGATGCGTGCGCCCATCGCGTTCAGGCACGCGGCCAGATCGACCACCTCGGGCTCGCGGGCAGCGTTTTCGATCACCGTCTCGCCCTCGGCCAGGGTGGCCGCCATCATCAGGTTCTCCGTGCCGGTGACGGTCACGAGGTCGGTGACGATGCGCGCGCCGCGCAGCTTGCGCGCCTCGGCGACGATGTAGCCGTGCTCGATGCGGATCGTCGCCCCGAGCTGCGTCAGCCCCTTGATGTGCTGGTCCACCGGCCGGGCGCCGATCGCGCAGCCGCCGGGCAGCGACACGCGCGCCGTGCCGCAGCGCGCCAGCAGCGGCCCCAGCACCAGAATTGAAGCGCGCATCGTCTTGACCAGCTCGTAGGGCGCCTCGGTGACGCCGATGGCGGCCGCCCGCAGCGTGCAGTGGCCGCCGGCGCGCTCTACGGCCACCCCCATGCCGCGCAGCAGCCGTTCCATCGTTGCCACATCGGCCAGTTGCGGCACGTTGGCGAGCGACAGCTCCTCGGCGGTCAGCAGCGCCGCCGCCATGATCGGCAGCGCCGCATTTTTCGCCCCGGCGATCGCGATTTCGCCGGCGAGCGGCCGGCCGCCCTCGATGCGCAGCTTGTCCATCGGCTCAGCGGCCCTGCGCGGCGTATTCGGCCGGCGTCAGCGTGCGCATCGACAGCGCGTGGATCTCTTCGCGCATGCGGTCGCCGAGCGCGGCGTAGACGAGCTGGTGGCGCGCCACGCGCGCCTTGCCCTCGAAGGCGCGGCTGACGATCAGCGCCTCGAAATGATGGCCGTCGCCACTGACCTGCAGCACCTCGCAGTCCAGACCGGCGGCGATGTAGCGTTTGACGTCCTCGGGGGTAGGCATCGTTACGAGCGGATCTTGTAGCCGCGCGCCAGCATCGTCAGAGCGAGCGCCGTCACCGCGGCCAGGGTGGCGAGCACGACGGCCAGGCTCAGCCACGGACTGGCGTCCGACTGGGCGAAGAAGCCGTAGCGGAAACCGTCGACCATGTAGAAAAACGGGTTCAGGTGCGAGACGGCCTGCCACAGCGGCGGCAGCCCGTGCACGGAGTAGAACACGCCGGCCAAAAACGTGGCGGGCATGACGATGAAGTTCTGGAACGCCGCCAGCTGATCGAATTTCTCCGAGACGATGCCGGCGATCAGCCCCAGCACGCCGGCCAGCGCCGCCCCCAGCAAGGCGAACACGGCGATCCACAGCGGCGCGGCGAAGGGCGGCGGGGCGAACCAGGCCGTGGCGGCGAACACGCCCACGCCGACGGCGATGCCGCGCACGACCGCGCCCAGCACGTAGGCGGCGAAGAACTCCACCGTCGTGATCGGCGCCAGCAGCACGAACACCAGGTTGCCGGTGATCTTGCTCTGGATCAGCGACGAGGACGAGTTGGCGAACGCGTTCTGCAGCAGGCTCATCATCGCCAGGCCCGGGATCAGGAAGGCGGTGTAGGACACGCCCGGGAACGCCTCCACGTGCGCTTCGAGCACGTGGCCGAATACCAGCAGGTACAGAACCCCGGTGAGGACCGGCGCGGCGATCGTCTGGAAACTCACTTTCCAGAAACGCAGCACCTCCTTGTAGAGCAGGGTGCGGAAGCCCACCGCCGCCGCGGGCGCCGGCAACGTCAGCCGCGGCGCCACGGCCGAATCGGCACCGTTCATGCCGTCGCCTCCGCGCGGTCGCCGGCCATCAGTTGCAAAAAGACGTCCTCCAGGTCGGCATGCCCGACCTCCAGGTCCTCGATGCGCGTGCCAGCCTGCCGGAACGTGGCCAGCGTCTGTTCGACCTCCGCCACCGAGGCCAGCCGCAGCACCACGTGGTCATCGGTCTGCTCGATCACGCGCGCGGCGAGCGCCGCCGGCAGTGCGCCGGCCACGCGCGCGCTCAGTCGCAGTCCGGAGAAACGCCGCAGCAGCTCGCGGGTGCGGTCCAAGGCGATCAAGCGGCCGCCGCGCAGCATCGCGATGCGGTCGCACAACTGCTGCGCTTCCTCCAGATAGTGCGTGGTCAGCACGATCGTATGCCCCTGGCGGTTCAGTTGCTGCACGAAGCGCCACAGCGTCTGCCGCAGTTCCACGTCCACGCCAGCGGTCGGCTCGTCCAGCACGATCACCGGCGGCCGGTGCACCAGCGCCTGCGCCACCAGTACCCGCCGCTTCATGCCGCCGGAGAGCGCGCGCATGTTGGTGTCGGCCTTCTGCGCCAGTCCGAGGTTGGCGAGCAGCTCGTCGATCCAGTCATCGTTGGCGCGCAGGCCGAAATAGCCCGACTGGAAACGCAGCGTCTCGCGCACGGTGAAGAACGGATCGAACACCAGTTCCTGCGG
>JANWUU010000060.1 GCA_025057735.1 Burkholderiaceae bacterium | reverse complement strand
CGGCGCGGCGACAAGGCGTCGTTCAATGCCGTGGCCGAGGAGCTGCGAGAGCGCACCGGCGGCGTAGGCGAGGAATGGGAGCGCGCGCTCAAGCTCGGGCGCTCGCTCGATCCGGCCAATCCGATGTTCGTGGCCGCGGCGACCGCCGAGGCGGCGCGCGGTCCGACGACGGAACTGCGCCTGACGCCGAACACCGTCTCGTCGCGGCCGGCGCCTGCGGCCGAGCCGCCGACGCCGGCGTTCGACAAGACCCAACCGTTGCCGGCCGAGAACGAACTGCGCCTCGCGCCCGAATCGAAGCTCGACACGGCAATGCCGGTGGAGACGCGCATGCCCGCGGACACGAGCATACCGGTGGAGCGGCCGACGACGTTGGGCTCGGTCAAGCCGCCCAGCTTCGCGGCCACGCTGCCGCTGGAGTCGGCGCCGCCGCCGGCGAAGCCCGCCGGCACGATCGATCCGCTGGGCAGTCGCGCCGTCGACCGCATCGATTTCGCGGCGCTCGATTTCGATCTCGGCGCGACCACCGGTTCCGGCGCCGCGAAGCCGGCCGCTGCACCTGCGCCGAAGCCGGAGACCGCCCCGGCGGCACCGGCCGTGTCCGCCATGGACCTGACCTTCCCACCGACGCAGCCGCCGCTGGCGGCACCGACGACGGCCACCGCGAGCGGGCGCGCGGCCATCCCGGATGTGGACCTGACCCTGCCGCCGATCGGTGGCACCGCCCAGCCGCAGCCCGCGCCGGAGGAGCCGCTGTCGCGGCCCACGCTGCTCGGAGACGTCGGCGCGCTGCCCGACGAGCAGGCCCCGCGCCTGACCTCCAACACCGACCAGGCCACCGTGCCGCTGATCGACTTCGATCTGACCGGTACCGACGTCGACCTGGGCGGCCGGCGTACCGAGACGCAGGCCGGCAGTCCGCTCGCCGCGCAGATGGCGACCAAGCTCGATCTGGCGCGCGGCTACATCGATCTCGGCGTCAAGGACGGCGCACGCGAGCTGCTGGAGGAAGTCATGCGCGACGGCACGCGCGAGCAGCGCCAGCAAGCGGTCGAGCTGCTCAAGCAGGTCGAGGTCTGACCGCGCATCCCGCAGCGGGCCGGTGCGCTCCGCGCGCCGGCCCGTTCGCTTTCGATGCCCCGCATCGCGCTCGGTCTGCAGTACGACGGCTCGGCGTTCTGCGGCTGGCAGACGCAGGCGAACGGCTGCTCCGTGCAGGACGCACTGCAGGGCGCGCTCCGCGCGTTTCTGCAGCAGGAGACGGCGACGGTTTGCGCCGGCCGTACCGATGCCGGCGTGCATGCGACCTACCAGGTCGTCCATTTCGACACCAACCGCATGCGTCCGCAGACGGCCTGGGTGCGCGGCGTCAACGCCCTCCTGCCGGCGACGGTTGCGGTGCGCTGGGCGCGCGAGGTGCCGCCCGATTTCCATGCGCGCTACTCGGCGCACGCCCGGCGCTACGACTACTGGATCCTGAACGACCCGGTGCGCGCCCCGCTGCTCGCCCAACGCGTGGGCTGGGTTTTCCGCCCGCTCGACGTGGCCTCGATGCAGCAGGCGGCGGCGCTGCTGGTCGGCACGCACGACTTCTCCGCTTTCCGCTCCGCGGAGTGCCAGGCCGCCTCGCCGGTGCGGGAGCTACGGCTGTTGTCGGTGGAACGCCACGGGGCGCTGATTCGCGTGCGCGCGGTGGCCAACGCTTTCCTGCACCACATGGTGCGCAACATCGTCGGCACGCTCGTCTACGTGGGCCTGGGGCGTCGGCCGCCCCAGTGGGCGGGCGAGGTATTGGCACGGCGCGATCGCACGCTGGCAGCGCCGACCTTCAGCCCCGCGGGGTTGTACCTGACCCATGTCCAGTACGATGCGGCACTCGATCTGCCGCCGCCTGCGGACCTCTCGCCCCTGCCCGCATGAGACGCACACGGATCAAGTTTTGCGGCATCACGCGCGTGATCGATCTGGACGCCGCCGCCGCCGCGGGGGCCGACGCGGTGGGCTTCGTCTGCTACGAACGCAGCCCCCGTCACGTGAGCCTGCCGCGGCTGCAGGAACTGGCGCGTGCGCTGCCGCCGTTCGTGCAGCCGGTGCTGCTGTTCGTCAACGCGCCGTCGGCGGCCGTCGCCGCAGCGCTCGACGTGCTGCCGCAGGCACTGCTGCAGTTTCACGGCGATGAAGACCCCGCGGCGTGTGCCCGCCACGGCCGCCCATTCATCCGCGCCGTGCGAATCGCTGCCGGGGTCGATTTGTTAGACTGCGAGCGGCAGTACGCACGTGCCACCGCATTGCTGGCCGATGCGCCCGCGCAAGGCTACGGCGGCTCCGGGGTGACGTTCGACTGGGCGCGCGTGCCGCCTGCGGGCGTGCGACGCAAGGCATTGATCCTGGCGGGTGGGCTCACAGCGGACAACGTGGGGACGGCGATCGCCGCCGTGCGGCCGTACGCGGTGGACGTCTCCAGCGGCATCGAGGACGCCCCCGGCGTGAAGAGCGCGGAGAAGATGCGCCGCTTTGTTGCCGCCGTGCGGGCGGCGGATGCCATCCAGTGAACCGATGAAAGCCTACGATCTTCCGGACGCGCGCGGCCATTTCGGGCCATACGGCGGTATTTTCGTCGCCGAGACGCTGATGCATGCGCTCGACGAGCTGCGCGACGCCTATCTGCGGGTGCGCGCGGATCCCGCCTTCCAGGCGGAGCTCGCGCACGAGCTGAAGCATTACGTCGGCCGGCCGAGTCCGATTTATCACGCCCGCCGCTGGAGCGAGCGTCTCGGCGGGGCGCAGATTTACCTGAAGCGCGAGGACCTGAATCACACCGGCGCGCACAAGATCAACAACACGGTCGGTCAGGCGCTGCTGGCGCGCCGGATGGGCAAGCGCCG
>JANWUU010000052.1 GCA_025057735.1 Burkholderiaceae bacterium | reverse complement strand
CTACGGCGGCTTCGCCGACGTCTTCGGCCGTGCCGCCGCCGATCCGAAGCTCGCCCCGCTGCTCGCGCCGCTGGAGGGCGTGGCGGGCGGCTACGCGAGCTGGGTGTGGCTGACCATCCTGTCGATGCTGGCGATCCTGTTTTTGCCGCGCCAGTTCCAGGTGGCGGTGATCGAGAACGTCGACGAGCGGCACCTGAACAAGGCGCTCTGGCTGTTTCCCGCCTATATGCTGGCGATCAACGTGTTCGTCCTGCCCCTGGCCTTCGGCGGACGCATGCATTTTCCGGGCGGCGAGGTGGACGCGGATACGTTCGTGCTCACCTTGCCGATGGCCGAGCGGCAGGAACTGCTGGCGCTGCTGGTGTTCCTCGGCGGGCTGTCGGCCGCCACCGGCATGGTGATCGTGGAGACGATCGCGCTGTCGACGATGGTGTGCAACGACCTGGTGATGCCGGTGTTGCTGCGGCTCAAGCGCCTGCGGCTCGCCGAGCGGCCGGATCTCACCGGCCTGCTGCTCGGCATCCGGCGCTGGGCCATCGTCGTCGTGCTGCTGCTCGGCTACCTGTACTTCCGCCTGGCGGGCGAGGCCTACGCGCTGGTCTCGATTGGGCTGATCTCGTTTGCGGCGGTGGCCCAGTTCGCGCCCGCCATTTTGGGCGGCCTCTTCTGGCGCGGCGGTACCCGCCGCGGGGCGCTGGCCGGGCTGCTGGCCGGCTTCGCCGTCTGGTGTTACACGCTGTTGCTGCCCGCCTTTGCGCGCTCCGGGTGGCTGCCGAGCGAGTTCCTCGCCGACGGGCCGTTCGGCATCGCGCTGCTGAAGCCGCTGGCGCTGTTCGGCCTGAGCGGACTGGACCAGATCACGCACGCGATGATCTGGAGCATGATCGCCAACGTCGGGCTGTATGTGGGCGTCTCGCTCCTCGACGCGCCCGGGGCTTCCGAGCGGCGGCAGGCGCGCGTGTTCGTCGACGTCTTCCGGCACGAAGGCGGGGGCGCCCGCTTCTGGCGCGGCACGGCCTCCACGCGCGAGCTGTACCACCTGCTGGTGCGCTTTCTCGGGCCGGCCGGCGCCGATGCCGCCTTCGCCGAGTATGCCCGCACGGTCGGCGTGGACTGGCCGCGTCAGGAACCGGCCGTCGATGCGGACTTCGTGCACTTCGTGGAGACGCAGCTGGCTGGGGCGATCGGCGCCGCCTCCGCCCGCATCATGGTCGCCTCGGTGGCCAAGGAGGAGGCGCTGACGCCGGAGGAGGTCGGCGAGCTGCTGGACGAGGCCTCGCAGGTCGTCGTGTACAGCCACCGGCTGGAGCAGAAATCGCGCGAGCTGGAGGCGGCCACCGCGGAGCTGCGCGCCGCCAACGAGCGTCTAAAAGAGCTGGACCGGCTGAAGGACGACTTCATCTCCACGGTCACCCACGAGCTGCGTACCCCGCTGACCTCGATCCGGGCCTTCTCCGAGATCCTGCTTGCGGACCCCGAGGTCGATCTGGCGGAACGCAAGAAATTCCTGACGATCATCACGCGCGAAACCGAACGTTTGACCCGGCTCATCAACCAGGTGCTGGACCTGGCCAAAATCGAGTCCGGCCGCGCTGAGTGGCGCATCGGGCAGGTGGACGTGCGGGAAATCGTCAATCAGGCGCTGGCGCAGATGAGCCAGATGTTCAAGGACAAGGGCGTGCGGCTGCAGGCGCAGTTGCCGCCGCAGCCGGTCCTGGCGTCGGCCGATGCCGACCGGCTGCTACAGGTCCTGCTGAACCTGCTGTCCAACGCGCTGAAGTTCAGCCCAGCGCAGGCCGGCGAAGTGCAGGTGACCGTCCGCTGCGATCAGACCGCGGTGCGGGTCGATGTGCGCGACAACGGCCCGGGCATCCGGCCGGAGGACCTGCCGCACATCTTCGAAAAGTTCCGTCAGGGCGGCGACACCCTCACGGCCAAGCCGCCGGGCACCGGCCTCGGGCTGCACATCAGCCGCCAGATCGTCGAGCATCTGGGCGGCCGGCTTTGGGCGGACAGCCAAGTCGGCGCCGGCGCCTGTTTTTCCTTCACGCTGCCGCTGGCGGCGCCGGCGGACGCAAGCGGTCGGGAGGACGAACCATGTCTGCAGGCAAACGCAAGATCCTGATCGCCGACGACGAGCCGAGCATCGTCACGGCGCTGGAGTTTCTGCTGCAGCGCGCCGGCTACGAGGTGCGCAGTGTGGGCAACGGCGCCGAGGCGTTGGCGCAGGTGGAGGCGTTCGGACCCGATCTCGTCCTGGTGGACGTGATGATGCCGCAGGCGAGCGGCTACGAGGTGTGCCAGAGGATTCGCGAGCGTCCGGAGTGGCAGCACATCAAGGTCGTGATGGTCAGCGCCAAGGGCCGCGAGGCGGAGGTCAACAAGGGCCTGTCGCTGGGGGCCGACCTGTACGTGACCAAGCCGTTCGCGACGCAGGAACTGATCGCCGCCATCGACCGCCTGCTCGCCAACGCCCGATGAGGAACGCCGCGGCGCTGACCTGGATCGCGGCCGGCTGCGCGGCGGCGCTGGCGCTGCTGGCTGCCGCGGTCGCGGTGGTCGCGGTGGCGCTGTCCGAGGAGGAACGGGCGACGCTCGCCGCCGTGCTGGCCTCGGAGCGGGCGCCGCTGCTCGCCTACGGTGTGGCGGTCCTGCTGGTGATCGCGGGCGCGGCCGCGCATGGGCTGTTCCGCCGCTATCCGCTGGCGGCGCGCCGGCTTGCCGAAGAAGCGCGCGTGCTGCTGGCCGCCAACCCGGACCACCGCGTGCAGGCCGCCGGCGGTCCGGCACTGCAGGAACTGGCAGGCGTGATCAACCAGCTGGCCGCGCGCTACCGACAGACGGAACGCGAGCTGGACGCGCGCAGCGCGGAGGCGCGCGCGCGGGTCGAGGAGGAGCGCGACCGCTTTGCCGCGCTGATGTCGGAGCTTTCCGAGGGCGTCCTGGTGTGCAACACCGACGGGCGCGTGCTGCTGTACAACGCGCGGGCCGCCGCGCTGCTCGCGGACGCGTCAGAGGGCAACCGGGGCGCATATGCGCCGCTCGGCCTCGGGCGCTCGATCTTCGGCCTGCTGGACCGCGATCAGGTCGCGCATGCGCTGGACAAGATCCACCAGCAGTTCGCGCGCGGCAGCGACCGCCCGCATACGCGCTTCATCGCCGCCGGACCGGGGGGCCGCGCCTTGCGCGTGCAGGTGGCGCCCTTTTTGGCCGGCGGCGAGCGCCAGGTGGCGGGCATGGTGTTCACGCTCGACGATTTGAGCGGCCTGCT